>JAFRLP010000011.1 GCA_017431185.1 Victivallales bacterium
GAGTTGGATATTCCAGGCGGACAAACGCCTGCAGAGTCTCCGCAGATTTTCCAACCGTTCATTCCAGCCAGCCGAAAGCGGATTATCCGCCCCCATCCAGGGAATCAGGGAATGCAGCACAACATGCATCCACAACGCATTGACTCCTGCGGCCGCGTAGCGTTCCAAATCCGCATCAGGGAAAGGATCCAGTTCAGGGTCCAGCAATGGGTCGCCATACAAGGCCGAATAGGAATAGGCCAGACGCAGGCCAGGCAGGGAATTGTTTGGCTGAAGCGTGCCCGTCGCAGAACCATTCTTGAATGCAAAGGGCGTCTCCTTCCGTTCAGGCAGCCTGTCCCTGACCTCGGACAGGTAGTTCCGTAGTTCTTCGGTGGCCTTCATTTGCTCGCTGGTCAACGGGACATAGCGCGGCGAAGGAACGGCAGGCTTCATCTGGCCCATCTTGTACCATAGGAAATCATCTTCCTTCAAGGTGAAGGCCAGTCGATTGGCATCCCATCCCAGCATGACCAGCAAATCCTGCAAACCGGCCAGATGCCAATTCTGACGGATAATGGTCTGGTAGCCGCATTTCAACCACTTTTCAGTCAACGAGTCATCCGTCTTCAAACCTAAAAGCCCAGCTTGTGCATCAAGGGTATCCAGATCGACGCCGATTACCTGGGCGAGCCGCTCGCGTGGCACCAATCCCCAATTGCGCCATATAATCGCCTGAAAATGCGCAGGGAAATGCGGAACGGGCACTGCATTTCGGCTTCCCTCCGCCGGAAGGCAGGCCTGGGCTTGATTTGGGACCGACGGCTGCTCACCGTCGCAGGCCACGGGGCCACGCCGCGTTTTCGTTGGAACTTGATTGAGAATCTTCATAAAGGCAGGCAGGGAAAAAAGACTCTGGCTGTTTCAGTCCACCGTTTGTTCGTCATTTCATCCAAACCAAACGGAAACCGAAGTTTCCTGGAATGGCAAGGGTCTCAGGAAGCGCGGATTGGTCATAGGCGTCCCTGTATTCGTGCTGCGCCGGCAGGTGAACAATCTGCTCCGTCCGCGTGAGATTGCCAACCACGGCCAGGCGTTCCTCCTGCCCTTTCCACTGGTAAAAGGAAACTTTGACATGAGGATTGTCCACTGCCAGCGCGCCTGGCTGCCAGTATCCGGTGAATCTCGCGTCACACGCTTTGGCCTTGTCCAGAACTTCCCAAGTAGGGGAAACTTGAGGATAGTTGGCGCCGGACAACGGAACATCGTGCAGAAGACAGGCCATCAGCAACGGCTGCGTGAGGCTCCAGCGCTGCTCCTCCGGCAGGGTAATCAAGTCCCCGCCAAGGAAACGCCATTGGCCCAGGAACTGGACTCCCGCCCCCAGAAGTTCCGACTGATAATTGCTCTGCCATTTTTCCAAGGGCGTCTCCTCGATATAGACATGCATGCCACGTGCAATGGAATGCATGAACTCCTCGCCTGGGAAAACCAGGTCGTGGAAGGAGAGCAAGGCGGGATAGTAGCAGTCCCAACTGTGGTTGAACATCAGTCCGGCCTCGCCACGCCTGGCACGGATGATACGGTAGAAACGCTCAAAGACATCCCGAGTGCCAAACATTTCCCAGTTGCGCGGGGGCTTTTTCATAGGCAGCGCGGGCGAAAGCGCGCCGCCATGGTAAGGTGTGTCACACCGATACACGTCCCCTCCGTCGGTATATAGTCCGCCAAAAGGAAACTCCGCGAGTATTTTATCCAGATAGTAGCAAATGAAATCCGCAGGGCCTTTCTTGTTATAGTCAATGTGGTAGGCTATCAAGGAGAATTTCTGACCATCGCTGTGATCGGTTCCATGGTAGGACTTGGCCTGCTGAACGCCATCCACGCGGCGCTCCCAATCCGGCCCGTACCAGTCACCGACCGGCGTGTTGTCAGAAAGGGCATTCAACGCCAGGTAGGGAAGGTACCGCGTAAGGTGCGCCGGTCTTTCGCGGAACATTTTGTCCCATTTTCGGATGTTGTCCGCCAAAGGCTGGGAAAAGTCATCTCCGCGCCTGAAGCGTGGAATGTCCCTGATCCCCATGAGAATTTGAAGATTCTGTCCCCGCAGCCTCCCCCAGCCTTCGCTGTGGATGGAACGCCAGTCCGGACGCGGGGGCTTGGCGGGAGTGGCCATCATGGCAATGGTATATGGGACTTCGCCTGACACCATCGTCGGCTCGTCGATGAACCGCGCACTCATCACTGCGTCCCCTTCCCTGGTGCGGGAGGCACGCAGAGGCTCCTGTGTGAAGATCCAATTCAGGTCAGTGTCGGAGAAGAATGTCCACCCTGCATCCCGTCCAGATAACCAGATGGACGGAAAGGCGTGGCATTTGCCTTCCTTTTGCCATTCCGCACTGAAATTCGGTGCCAGGCAAAAACGAGAGAATTCGGGGCGAACCGTTGTTTCGAGATGGAAGCGGTCGATTCTGACCTCTTGTTCGGCAATAAGCAAAAGCCGGTATTTCAGCATTCCGTCATAGTCTGTCCGGCGAGTCCATTCAATTCTCACAGGGAGTCCCTGAGCGCGCAAAACGCCAGAGGCGACATGCCGGTCCGGTGCATTTTCCTCAATGCGCAGGTCGGTGTTTATCCAGGTGACTTTCTTACCGCCGGCCATCAAATGCAATGAACACGGGGCGTTCAGCAAATCACGCCCATTGCTGTCCGCCTGCATCGGGAAAGGACTGTCGTCAGAAAAAGAGTATTTGTGGAAGGCGGTTTCAATGGAGCCAGCCGTGGTTCGCAGGGGGGTATAGGGCCAGCAGACCGTGCGTTCCAGTCCCTTTCGGTCATGCAGGAACACGTCGTCAGGTCGTTGCAGTTCAAGTGTCTTGCGGAAAACTCCCTGCCCGCCGGTGACCACGGCCTCCAGCACATACTTTCCCGGCTTCAGGTCGTCCAAAGGCAACAGCCCCTTTGCCATCCCGCTCTTCAGCGCTCCCTGAAGGCCGGCGAGTTCGCGTCCCGCGGAATCGAGCAACCGCATGACGAATGTTCCTGTGGCCACCTGGTCAAGTCCCCTCGCGTCAACCGAATATTCGAGGGTGCGCGCGCTGGCGTGGACACATGCCTCCAAATCGACAGGGTAGGCCACCGCATACTTATACTCGCAATGCCAGACATTCGGCACAGAGAACTCCATGGTGTGGCTGCCAATGGGTGCTTCCGCAATGCACTCCAATGGCTCGGAAGAGAGTTGCAAAGGAACAGACATCGGAACGTCAGAATGAAATGCCCAGGAGGTCTTCCGCGAGGCCGACACGGTGAAGGAGACACGTCCAATGTTCAGGGTAGGGCATACGGCCAGTCGAACCGCCGTGCCGTCCTGCCTGAAATCGAGGTCTGCGAAATTGGCGGACAACGACCTGCGTGGTGTCGGGAGATTCAGGCACAGCCAACGATTCTCGAAGGATTTCATGTATTCGGGGCGAACAAAGCAGAAGTTCATCTTGTGCTGTCCTGTCCCTGACATTCCCAAGGGTTCCATGGGAACCGCGCACTCCACGCACCACCCCTGCTCCGCATTGCTCTCCGCATGCCGGACAGGGCAGTCCGTCTTCCATTCGCGGTCAATCCGCAATGCCCAGGCTCCATTGGGAGCAAGTCCGAACTGGCAGTCTGTCCCGTCCGACCGCTGCCACCAGAAATCCGCCACGGCGCCGTTTGCGCTGAAGATGCCCATGTCGTTTGCACCGGCTTTGGCGGGGATCGGGGCTCGCTCCAGAGTTGCCACCCGCAAGGCATAATAGAGATTCCGCCCATCATGCTTAAGGTAGAGAACGCCGGCAAGCGCGCTGTTGAAATTGCCGTCCCCGTGTGTGACCCCGACTGGCAGGATGGTTGCATCAGCCCATTCGTCCTCATCGACATTTCCATCCAGTTTCACAGCCACGGAGGCCCTGGGGACGGGCGCCTGAAGGTTGGCAGTCGCCTTTTCCGCGGCCCGTGCGGCAAGGTAGTTTTGCCGAACCTCCGCCGGAGAACTCAAATGGTCGGTCAGAATCAGTTCGGAAAGAAGATACTGCCCGTTACGGCGGCCATGCCAGAAATCCCGCGGCACAATCCAGAGTTTCCAGGCAGGGGCAAATTCCTTTTCCACCGGCAGCCCCAAATCGAGCCGTCCCAACGGCTCGCCATTGACAAATGCACAGAGTTCCATATTGCTCCAGGACAGCACAAATTGGCTCCACTGCCCTTTCTTCAGGGCCGATTCGGGAATGCGGGCCTGGAAATACCGCATGTCGGAGACGTTTTTGCAACGGGCCTGCACCTGCAATTTCAGACTGCCCTGGGGCTCGGCCTTCAAGCAGGCGACGTAAGTCCAGTTCTCTCCTTTGTCGGCGTCAACGGCCACCAATGGCAAAAACGTCTCCTGCGCAGGGCGTTTCACGCCATTTCCCCAATCCAGTGGAGAAATCCAAAAAGAGAGTTGCCCGCGGTTGACATTGAACCATGCCGGCGCCAGGGGATAGCACAGCGAGCATTCATCTGAAAGACACGCGGCAGATCCCCCTGGGACACGCCCCTTGACAAAAGAGACATCCCCGCCGGGGGCACAGGCCTCTATTTGGCCACCGCCCTCCTTTTGTCCTGCCAAATCACGCGAAAGATCAGCATGGAAGCCTGCTCCAAACAAGGAACAGGCGACAAACAAAAGAAACAACACCTTGTTCATGTTCACGGCCACTCCTATTCCATTGCCTTATGGGGTGATATAGTCGTAATCGGGATTCCCCCAATACCAGTAGGCGTAATATTTTAGCCCCGTCCCCTTCCAGAATGTCTTGGTCTGGGGGGCCACATGGCAATCCAGCCACAGGTAATTGGCCACATTCCCGCCGATTCTTTTGCCATCATGGTAATAGACAGCCTTCGGGTCATTGTAGTCGCCCGCCGTCCTTTGCCACGCCGTCTCCATCAGCGCGATACGGGAAGAGGGGGAGCCGACAGTCGAAATCTTCCGCCATATTGCCTGGATGGGATTCGTGTTGCGGACATAGCGCACATAGTACGGGACATTGTAGGAGATGGCGTAAACGCGATACTGCGCCTCAATGGAACTCCACTCGTCCGGCAGGAAAAACGGGCAGCGATAATAGTCCTCATAAACCTTCTTGTTGTACTGATACGACGGCAGGTAGCCATGATTGGACAGCCAGTTGATTTCCCAATTGCCTCCAAAGAAATGGGCTTCAAAGTCCGAGGTGTACAACTGTGTGCAAAGCCCCAGCTGCTTCAGTTTGTTCGTACACGCAATCCCCCGCGCCTTGTCGCGCGCCTTCGCCAACGCTGGCAAAAGCATGGAGGCGAGTACGGCGATGATGCCTATGACGACCAGCAACTCAATCAAGGTGAAAATCCTCTGCTTCGTTTTCATGCTCACGAACTCTCCGATTTTTATTGAATGCACAAACACAGACTTACACGTGTAAATATATTATACACACCTTTTGCGGAAAAATCAAGCGGGTTGGGCGCAAAAAAAAGCAGTCTCCAGTGAATGCGGCGGTCGGCGATTTCCAATTTCACGGGCATTTGACTGGAAAAACCATGTGTTTGGGATACATTAGAGGTAACAGTTCAGTACCCCCACCTGTTTCGCCATGTCCAGACCCGGATTTGCCGGCTGAACTTGGCGTGCCAGGCGTGAGTCCTCAACCTGCCCGCGAGGCCTTGAGGCCTCGCGGATTGAAGTGCCCTGGAGTTCTGAATAGTTACCATTAGAGGTAACGAAACCAACCACAACCGTATCCGCCGACCTGCTTTGATATCCCTGGAACATCCCTGGCAGCTGCTTCAAGGCGTAGCCGTCCTGCTTCTGCTTCTGCTCTACCTGTGGCGGCGGCGTTCACGCCGTCTCAAGGTGGCGGCTCTGTTTCTGTGGCCGGAAGAGTCGCTCTCCCACTCTTCGGGGCGCAGGTTCCGGCTGCTGGCTCCCCCAGTGCGCTTTTGGCTGGAGGCATTGGCCATCCTCGCTCTGGCAGTGGCTGCGGCCACGCCTTTTTGGGTGCGGCGAGCCGCCCTCCCCCCTCTCGTGGTCGTGCTGGACAACTCCTTTTCGTTGCAGGCGAAGCAGGCCAACGGGCAGACGGCGCAATCGAATCTCAAGACACGCATCCAGCGTCTTCTCGCACAGCGGGGGCAGCGGCAAATCCGCTTCATACTGGCGGGCGCCGAACCCGCCCTGCTCCCCCCCGAAATTTCCCTGAAAGAGGTTTTTGAACGCTGGGAGTGCATGGCAGGGGGAGCCGACTTGAGCGCCGCGATTGCCCTGGCGCACCAAAGCGTCCCAGGTTCCCAGACCCTGGTCTGCACAGACCACACGCCAAAGCAAAGCCTGTCCTCGGACGTGGGCTGGGAGTGCCAGGGCACACCGCAGGACAATCTGGCCATCGTCAACCTAAGACGCTCAGGCGCCGCCATTCTGGTGGAGGTCGGCAACTTCAGCGGTCAAGACCGGCAGGCGGAACTGGAGTGCTCTCTCGGCACAAGCCAAAGCCTGAATCTGCCAGCCAACCAGACCATCCACTGTCGCCTGCCACTCTCCGGCGCCGCGTCGAATCAGGCAGTCTCCGTTCTCCTGCGCCATGCAGGGGACGCATTGCCCCTGGATGACAAGGGGGTGCTTCTGCCGGCGTCCCGCCCACCCCTGACCTGCTGGCTGTCCCCGGCACTTCCTCCCGCATCGAGACAGGCCTTGCAGAGGGCCTTGGAGGCCAATCCGGACTGCCTTCTCCGCCCCGAGGCCGCGAACTGCGAACTGCTCTGCGGAGACTCCACGCTTCCCGCAGGGGCCTATCATCGCCTGCTCTGGCATACGGCGTCCCGCCCCGTCCTCAGCACGCCGCTTCCAGCCGACTCCACCCACCCGCTTCACCAGGGCCTCTCCTGGAAGAACATCCTCTGGCCTGCACAGCCTGAC
>JAFRLP010000155.1 GCA_017431185.1 Victivallales bacterium
CCAAGGGCAGACGAGAGTTCAGTCAAGGTCATGCCTGTTTTTCTCTTTGCCAGGGCACTGACAATGCACATGTAGTTGTCTTCCGCCTTGAACAGGGAACTGAAGAGTTCCTGGAACTCATGACGCAGAGCGCCTGTCCGGGAAAACAACAGCCTGTCCATTCCCTGAGCCAGGCTTTCATTCTTCCTTAGAAAACTCCAATAGTACGGAATGCCACCGAAAACCATAAAACACTCCGCAATGTCGAGATTGGAAAACGAAAGCCCTAACGACTTGGCATACTCCCTGCATTCGGCAAGCGTGAATGGCTCAAGGGGAATCACGCCGGTCACACGATTGTGGAGTCCGCCTTTGTTCTTCAGCACCTTGTTGATAATCCATGACGTGGCAGAACCGCAGAACACAATCATCAGATTTCGCCGGGCAGAAGCCCATCCATTCCAGAAATGCTCGAATGCGGCAACAAAAGACGATTTCGGAGTATCCATCCATGGCAATTCGTCGAAAAAGACAATCCGCTCCTTTGCCTTGCTTCGGGTTATCAAATCCTCCAAGGCCAGAAATGCCTCACGCCAACTATGCAACTTGGGAACACGCTTCGCGCCATTTCGCATCAGCGAATCCCTGAAGGCCTCCAGTTGCTCGGCAAGCCCGACATTGTATAAGCCCGTATGGTCAACCAGAATCCGATTCTCGAACACATGACGCACCAGATATGTCTTTCCGACGCGACGGCGACCATATACGGCAACCAGCTGCGCCTCCTCGCGTTCGGCCATCTCCAACAGATACTGCTTCTCTTTGACACGTCCAATCATGGTCGTCCACTCCTAAAATTTGGTTTATCCTGGGCAGAATCATGCCTTTCAACGATGATTCTGCCCCAGATACAGCAGTCTATAATATAATCGAGCGAACAGGAAACAGCAAGGCATAATATGAAGAAAAGAATCTATCCCCCCCAGGCTGTAATGCCCCACCGATTGATAATGGAAACACTCTTTTTCCAAAGAACAGAAGACGAACCTGTTTGAAACCACGAATGGTCACGAATGCCGTTGAACAGCCTCTTTCCGAAAAGGTTCCAAAGAACCAGGTTTTCCATTTTGACTCCGCGGGCCAAACTAGTTTTGCCCGCGGAGTCAAAGCAGACAAGCCCGTCGCTTCAGCGCGTTTTCGGAAACAGCCTGGCGGAAGTCCCTCCAGCATACGGCAGCCTGTTTTTGCTCCTGCGGATTCCAGGGCATTCAGTGCAGAGCAAGGGTTCATTCGTGTTCATTCGTGTTCATTCGTGTTCATTCGTGTTCATTCGTGTTCATTCGTGGTTTTGAATCGTATTCCAACGCAATATCAGTCGCTGAGGCATTCCCCCAGGGCATTTCCATCCGCGAGGCCAGGCATCGCGGACAAGTTGGGGTCTGACGCCTGGGATGCGGTTTGCTCACGGCTGCATCAACGCCTGGAATTCGTCCAGGGAGATTTTCCGCCCGTAGGGACAATACTCAAACGCCTCGGCATAGCGGATGCCTTTTCCAGCCTCGCCATAAAGGTCAACCAACTGCTGACGCCCGCGGTCGGCGGCGCGGATGCAACGCTCCAGCGAAATCAGCAGTATCTTCATCTTCTCCTCCCAAGGTGCGTTGCGATGGTCGAAGGTGATATGCTTCTCCCAGGCGAGCCATTCATAGAACTGGGAGGCATGGCAGTCCATCATGCGGCATTTGTCCTCCAGCACATCATCAATCGGAATCAGGGCGTCGGTACGGAACGGACGCGGGTCGGTGAAGTCATCCCAGGTATAGGCATAGACAGGGTTGAGCGCGGGAATCGGCGATTCGGGGCAGAACTTGGGAACCTGCGTGAGATACGCGGCGTCCAGCACGAGCTGCGAAGTGGCGCGATGGTCGGCGTGGTAGTCGCACAGCCGATGCGTCACCACCACATCGGGTTTGAAATCACGGATGAGACGAATCACTTTTTTGCGGTTTTCCAGCGAAGGCTCCAGTTCACAGTCGTGATTCTCGTGGAACACCTGATATTCGCTGATGCCAGAAAAGGCGCGGGACGCCTGGGTCTCCTGAAAGCGCCGCTCCGCCAATGCCTCCTTGGAAAGGGAGATGTCCAGATGCCCGCAATCTCCATTGCACATGGAGACGAATTTCACCACATGCCCCGCTCGGGTCAATTTCAGGGCAGTCCCGCCGAAACGGATGTCCGCATCGTCAGGGTGGGCTCCAATCATCAGAAAACGTTTGACTTGCATTGCGCAATCTCCTTTTCAGATAATATAACACCTCCTGAGATTTTTGCGCCAGGGCAACTGGGCAAAAATCCGCCATTCCGTTTGCAATCCTGCCAGTATGCTGATATATTCAAGGAATCAAGGTAACGATTCAGAATCCCGCCTGTTTTGCCGAGCATGGTCTCTGATTTGCCACAAGAGCATGACGCGCCAGGCGCGAGCCGTCAACCTGCCCGCGAGGCTTTCAGGCCCTGCGGGTTGAACTCTCCCTGTTTTGCCATGCCAAGAACCAGTTTTGCCACCTGAACTCGACATGCCAGGCGAGAGCCCCCAACCTGCCCGCGAGGCCAGGCCTCGCGGATTGAAGTAGCCTGGGGTTCTGATTAGATACGAGACAAGAACGCACTTCCGCAAACGGGACAGAGGCATGAACAACGCCATAGGCATCGACCTGGGGAGCGCAGGCCCCAAACTGGTTGTCCTTCACAAGGACGGCTCACTCGCGCTATGCCAGGCAATGGACGCGGCCCAGGAAGGCGTGCTGGACAGGCAGGAATTCCTGGACACCCTCAAGGAATGGCTGACCCAGCGCCGTCTCGCAGGACAGTTGGCAACCATATCCATCCCCCAATTCCAGGCGACGACACTGGTGAAGGACTACCCGCCCGTGAAAGACTCAGGGCTCGCCTCCATGGTTGAACTGGAGACCAGGCAGGCCGCTGGACTTTCGGACGAGGACATGCAGCATGGCTTCTGCCGTCTCACCTCATCCAACGGCAAAACCGCTCCTGTGCTGATTGGCATCGCCAGAGCAAAAGACTGCCGTGAGCGCGCGGAGTGCCTGGCAAACGCCGGTGTGCGCGTCTCCGCGCTGACCATGAGCGCACTGGCGGTGGTCAACGCCTTCCTTCACCTCCATCCTGAAAAGCGCACCTGCCCCTCCCCTATCCTGCTTCTTGATTTGGGGCACGAGAACTCCACCGCCATCCTGCTGGTCAAAGGCAATCCACGGTACATTGCCCCGCTCCTGTTTTCAGGTGAGCGGCTGGAGGCAGGCAGCCAGACGCAGCCACCCAAGGACGGCGGAATCATCCTGCTCCGCCCTCCCAAGCCATGGCGCGAGTTGGATTTGCTGGAGGAGCCTGACAATTCGCCCATCCACCCCATCCTGCTTCAATTGCGAAACGATATCCTCTCCGTGCTGGAGCAATGGCAATCCACCGAGTCAGGAGCCACCGCCTTGCAGGAAGTCCATCTTTGCGGAGGCGTTGCCCACCTCAAGGGGCTGGACGCCTGGCTGGCCCGCCGTCTGGAGACCAGCGTGGATACCTTCGGTCCATCCTGGCAAGGGAGTGTCCGCCCAGAATGCGCCCAGGCGCTGGGACTGGCGCTGGAGCAGGCGGGCCTGGCTGAATTCACGCTCTCCCTTCTGCCACCCGAAATCAAGAACCTCCGTGACCGTGAGCGCAACTGGCCCCTGCTGGCGGTCGCCCTGCTCTGCCTCTGCCTGGTATTGACCGCATTGGAGGGCGCCTGGCTATACCGGACGAGACATGCCACCAGTGCGCTTCAGGAACTTCGCGCCAGGCTTCAGACCTGCACAGACCTGGTGCCTAAAATCGAAACCACGCAAAAGAACATCCTTGCGAATGAGGCCAAACTCATTCCCATCGCCGACCCTGCGCAGAAAATCCCGCACATTCTCCACATCATCGGGCTTTTGAACAGTTCACGCGGGGCAAACGACTGGTTCGTCTATCTTGCCGACGCAGACTCCGCACAGCCCAAAACGCCCGCCACGGCCCCCCAAAACGGCAATCCCCTTTTCGGGCCAACGGAAAACGCGCCTTCCTCATATCTGGGGCAGTTTCCGGTTGTGCTGCCCTGCGCGCAGGCTCCGCTGACCACCTGCTACATCGCGCTGGGCTACTCCGCCCTCTCCCCTGACGACCCATACGCCCCCATGAAAACCTTGGCCGACAAACTCAAGGCTGACGGCTTCCTCCAGGGGGTGGATTTGCTTTCGGACGAACAGATGCTGAGCATGTCTGGAATCTTCCGACCATGGCAGCAGTTCCTTCGCGGTTTTCCCAGGCAGAAGCAATGGGCGCTTCGGCTTCCCCTCGCCACGCCGTCCATTGATTCAGGCCTGATGCCCCGGCAACCCACCAGGAGGCCATGAGATGTTTCAGAACTGGCTCAAGCAACATCAAATCCTGGCTGGGCTCCTGGCGCTGTTTCTGGTGGCGCAATGCATCGTGCTGTTCCTCCTTCTGATTCCCGCCGCACATGAACTGGAGGACACCCGCGAGGAGGTCGATTATCTCTTCAAACAACTGCGGGGACGATCCTGGCCCTTGGACGGTCCCAGACTCAATGCCTTTCTGGAGCAACTGCTCCATGAGCAGCAGGCCACCACAGAAGGCACGTCAGCGGCACGCTGCGCGGAACTGATGGCTCAGGCCACCGCCACTTTCCTGCCCAGCATCGAACAGGACTACGGCGGAATCAATGACTTCATCACGGGAGCGACACGACTAGAATACCAGAGCACCTACAATCGCATCACCCGCGAACTGGCTGACCAGGGCATTATCCTGCACCCGTCCATACTTGGATTGGGAGAGGATGTCTCCACCAGCAGTTTCTACCAGCCCATCATGCAGCTCTGGACGGTGGAGCGGCTGGTAAAACTTGCCAACCATTGCCATCTCGCCTTTGAGTCGCGCGGCCTAGGCAACAAAAGCCATGCCGCACGAATCACCGCCTTGCCGATAACCGCCTACACTGTTGGGGAAGGCAAGCAGGAACGTCCATACCTGGTGGCCTTTCCCGTCAAAATCACGGTGAAAGGCGAGCTTCGCGAATGTCTGGCCTTTCTGCAATCCCTGCAACGGGAGGGCACGTTTCTGCCCCCACGCGCCTTTGAACTGCAGGCTCTTCCGCCAACCAAGGTCGTCGGCGACCAGAAAGGACAGATTCAG
>JAFRLP010000012.1 GCA_017431185.1 Victivallales bacterium
ATCTCGACACCTACGAATTGTGCTACGACCTCGAAGGGCTGCCGGAGGAGACTGGCTTGGATGCCTCCGAAGGTGTCACTTTCACCTTTTTTGCGGACGGACAGGCGTCTGGCTCCCCCATCCGCTTCAAAATCTGGGGACACCAATTCCAGCTGGATGTGGATAAGCTCACTGGCGCACCACTGATTGAGGATTTGACCCCCTAGGAGGAGATATTGCGTTTCAAGTCAACAGAGGAGTTGCAGAGATGGGCGCAGCGCAATCAGCGGCTCGGCCAGGAGACACGCACGGTCAGGCAGACGTCCGCCCCCGCCGTCGCCACCGTTGACCCGCAACTGCAACGCAGGATTCTGGGAATTGACACGGCTCTGCGCACAACCGGCTGGGGGCTGGTGGACATTCGCGGACAGCGGCTGAAGGCGGTGGACTGCGGGGTCATCCGCACCGCCCCCAAGGAGAAAATCAGCGAGTGCCTCCGCCGTCTGGCAGGCGGGATACGTGAACTGGTGCAGCTCTATCATCCTGACATTGCCGTGCTGGAAGGGGCGTTCTACTGCAAAAACGTCCATACCTCCATGATGCTGGGGGCGGCGCGCGGGGCGGTCATCGCGGTATTGGCGGAATTGGGGCTGGACATTTTCGAGTATGCGCCGCGGCGGGTCAAGGAGTCGGTATGCGGCAACGGCAATGCCAGCAAACAGCAGGTAGCCCTGCTGGTCTCCCAACTGCTGGGAATCAATACCGCCAACCTCGTTCTGGACTCCACGGATGCACTGGCAATGGCCATCACCCACGCGCACAACCTCTCCACCGTCGGCGGACTAGGTTTGCCCGAAAGAATATAGATGAGCGTTTACGAAGAAAATGAACAGGAGGAACTGGATTTCCCGTCGGTCGTGACCGAGAACGCACCGGCCTACGCCGCCACGACAAGCACCATCCGCGGCGAGGTCAAACGCATTGTCTATGCCAGCGAGGACGGCGGCTACACCGTCATCCGCCTGACCGACACACAGAACAGGGAACAGACCCTGGTCGGCAATCTCGCCAATGTCCTGGAAGGGCAGGAGATAGAGGCTAGCGGACGTTGGGAACTGCATCCGACACACGGGCGCCAGTTCCATGTGGAGCATTTCCAGGCGCTGCTGCCATCATCGCCTGACGGCATCCGCAAATACCTGGCGTCGGGAATCCTACCTGGCATTGGCGAAACCTACGCCAATCGCATCGTTGACCACTTCGGCGCTGACACACTGCACATTCTGGACACAGCCAGCGAAAGGCTCAAGGAGGTTCCCGGAATTGGCAGGCGACGCATCACGGACATCCGCGCGGCGTGGCAAAAATCCACGGCTGAACGCGGCAGCCGAATCTTCCTGCAAGGCCTGGGCATCTCGCCAGCCTTCTGCACACGCATCATGAACAAGTGGGGGAACGGGGCGGCAGCCGAAATCGTGCGCCGCAACCCCTATCAGCTGGCGGCGGACATTGACGGCATAGGCTTCACCACAGCCGACACCATCGCCAAAAGGCTGAACATCCAGGATGACCATCCACAGCGCCTCTGCGCGGGCGTGGTCTATGCGATGGATGAACTCTCGGCGCAAGGACACACCTGCTGTCCGCGTGAAATACTGGCGGCACGGGCTGCCAAACTGCTCAATGTCCCGCTGGACAATGCCCAGTCAGGCATCCAGGCAGCCATCCAGGAGGGACGGCTCATTGCCGAGAAAATGGAGGATGACGGCGAAACATTGGAGATGCTTTCGCCACGTCGCCTCCGCCAGGCGGAACGGGGACTGGCGCACAGCCTGCGGGTTCTGCTCAACACGCAAAAGCCACCGCTGGCTGTCCCGATGCAGAAACTGGGTTCCGGCTACCAGCGGCTCAACGCAGGCCAGCGCCAGGCGGTGGATTTCGTTTTCCAATATACGCTGACCATCGTGACTGGCGGTCCGGGCGTGGGCAAGACCACCGTGGTCAACCAAATCGCGGCGGCTGCTCAAATCCTACGGCTCAAGGTCAATCTTGCCGCACCGACGGGACGGGCCGCCAAACGGCTGTCCGAGGCGACGGGACGGGAGGCGGAGACCATTCACCGCCTGCTGAAATGGGATGTCCAGACGGGAGGCTTCATCCACAATCAGGACAACCCGCTCTCCTGCGATTTGCTGGTGGTGGACGAGGCGTCAATGCTGGACACCCAACTGGCGGACAGCCTCTTCAAGGCAGTCGCGCCAGGGACACGCGTCGTGCTGGTGGGGGACTGCGACCAACTTCCCTCCGTCGGCCCAGGGGCCGTGCTCAATGACCTCATCGCCTCACGTTGTTTCCCTGTGACTTTTCTCACCGAAGTCTATCGCCAGAAGGAAGGCAGCCGCATCATCACCAATGCCCATGCCGTCAACCAGGGCAGAATGCCGGATGTGTGCCAGCCACCGCCTGGCACTCTGGCGGACTTCTACTGGATTGAGCAGAGCGACCCCGCGAAAGTTGCCGAACTCATCGTCCGGCTGGTTACGGAACGGATACCGCATGCCTACGGACTGAATCCCATCACCGATGTGCAGGTGCTTGCCCCCATGCGCAAAGGCGAATGCGGCATGGAGGCGCTGAACGCGTCGCTCAAGAACGCCCTGAATCCCGAAGAGGCGCAAAAGCCCTCCTTCTCCTTGGGTTCACGCTCATTCCGGGTGGGCGACAAGGTGATGCAGACCCGCAACAACTACGACAAGGGGGTGTTCAACGGAGAGACGGGGCTTGTCACCTCCATAGACAATGACATGCACCTCTTCCAGGTCACCTTTGACATCGGCACAGTGGAATACCGCCAAAGCGACGCCGACCAACTGGTCCTGGCCTACGCCGTCACCGTCCACAAATCCCAGGGCAGCGAATATCCCGCCGTGGTCATGCCCCTGCACACCCAGCATTATGTGATGCTGCAGAAGAACCTGCTGTACACGGGAATGACCCGTGCCAGGAAACTGCTGATTCTGGTTGGCACGCGGCGCGCCCTCTCCATCGCCGTGAACAACGCCACCCCCGCCCAGCGCCGCACCCTGCTCCTCCATTATCTGAAGGAAACGCAATAAACCGCCGGCTGGCGTAGCGGCGTCCTCGCCGCCGGATTGCGTGGCGGCGGCGTCCTCGCCGCCGGATTGCGTGGCGGCGGCGTCCTCGCCGCCGGATTGCGGGGCGGCGGCGGACTCGCCGCC
>JAFRLP010000156.1 GCA_017431185.1 Victivallales bacterium
CACTTCAATCCGCGAGGCCTAAGGCCTCGCGGGCAGGTTGAGGTCTCACGCCTGGCACGTCATGCCCTTGTGGCAAATCCGAGGCTACGCACGGCAAAACAGGTGAGGGAACTAGTGTCCCGTCCGATTAATTCGTGAGGATAGTTTCCCATGTAAAGAAGCCTTCATGCGAAAAGAGCCGGAAAGAGCGCGGAATATTCCATCGAATTAATCGGACGGGACACTGGTGTCGGCTGCCGCTGAAATACCGCCAGTCCCGGTTCTACTGCCTGGCGGAGGGCAGCCTCACCCCAGGCAGTTTTTGGCCTGGCTTCAGCCCTAGCGTCTCCGCCATGCCCGCATTCAGTTCAATGGCGGCGATGGCAGGCCGAATGCTGGAATAGAGCGGAAGGCGTGCGTGGTATCCAGCATCGGGTTCATCGGGCGCCTGCGGGGGCTCAACGGCCATCGTGTGAATGGCGGTGATTTGACCATCTTTGTCCAGGAACAGAATATCCAGGGCAATCCGCGTGTTCTTCATCCAGAACTGGTGTATTTCCGGCTTTTGAAAGAGGAAGAGCATCCCGCCGTCGTCGGGGAGGGATGTCCGCTCCATCAGCCCTCGCGTGCGGGTCTCGTCCGTGTCCGCCAATTCGATATGGGCGAAGAGCATATCGCCCAGCTGCAAGGGCCAGTAGCGCGGGGCAGGAGGTTCCTCCGCCAGCAGCGCCAAACCCAGAATGAGAGTCCCCAAAATCAACAGACGATGAAAGTGCATGGCCATGATACCTGTTCCGTTTCTTCAGAAGAACACTGCTGAATATAACTTGCCTCATCCTTTTTGCAAATTGGAGAACAGGGACTGCTTCGAAATTCAAAAGCAGTCCGTGTGCCGGAGGCATTGCCTGGCTTTGAGCAAAAAAATCAGAAAATACGACAAAATGATTTGAAAACGCAATTTTCCCCAGTATATTATTATCAGTCCTGCAATCAAGCCTAGCCTTCTCCGCCTGTTGGATACGGGCCGGGCATCTACAACGAGGAATCATTGTCATGAAGCTGGAAGAAAAAATCAACGGCCTCAGCATGGAGGAATTGGCGGCCTGCTCCGGGCATGTCATGCTGGGCGGCGGGAGCAAGGGCGGACCGGTCATTGACCATGGCAAGGGCGTGCGCGTCTGGGACGTGTCCGGCAAGGACTACATCGACTGCACGAGCCAGAGCTGGGCGTTGTACCTGGGCTACTGCAACGACGAAATCAACGAGGCCATCCGGGAGCACATCGGCAGCCTCACGCATGTCCACCAGGGCTTCGGCACGAAGGCCCGCGCCTATCTGGCCAATGAACTGTCGCGCCGGGCGCCCGCCGGCATGGGGCGCGTCTCCTTCACGGTCGGCGGGGGCCCCGCCATCGAGGCGGCGATGAAAATCGCCTTCAAGAACGTTCAGCCCTCTTTTGAATTCGTCACGCTGTTCGACAGTTACCACGGCACCACGCTGGGTTCCATGGGGGCCTCCTGGATCACCACCCGTTCCACGGGAAAGTTTGTCGGCGGCTCGCGTTTCCTGCCGCTGACGCGGGCGTTTGTGCGAGTCCCCAATCCCGTGACCTACCGCAATCCGCTGGGCGTGGACACCGAGACCTACATTGACATCTGCCTGAAGCTGACCCGCGAGATTTTCCAGCGCGGCGTGCAGGGCAAGCCGTCCGGCGTCATTGTGGAGACGGTTCAGGCCAGCGCGGGGCAGCTCATCCTGCCCAAACGCTACCTGCAAGGGCTGCGTGAACTCTGCGACGAATTCGAGACCTTGCTCATCTTTGACGAAATCCAGACCTTCGGTCGCATTGGCCAGACCTTCGCCGCCAACTACTTCGGCGTGACCCCTGACATCATCTGCCTGGGCAAGGCCCTGGGCGCCGGACTGCCTCTGGCGGCTGTCATCATCTCCGACAAACTGGAGGGCTTCCAGCCTGACAGCGAGGAACTCCACACCTTCGCGCAACCCACCCTCTCCATGGTCACCGCCGCCAGGCAGCTCGAACTCTTTGACGAGTGGGTCCTGGAGAACTGCCGCACCATGGGCAAGTACCTGGGAGACGGATTGCGCGCCCTCCAGGCCAAGTACCCCGTCATCGGCGATGTCCGCCAGGTCGGAATGCACATCGGCGTGGAGTTTGCGGATGACCAGTTCAGGCCCCTGGAAAAGGAGGCCAGTGCGGTGCGCGCCGCCGGCTTCCGCAATGGGCTGTTCCTGGGGCAGGGCGGTGTGCGCAAGAACGTCATCAAGGTCAAGCCCCCGCTCATCATCAACAAGGCGGAGTGCGACGAAGTGCTCCAGAAGTTCGAGGCATGCGTCGCCGAGGTGTTCAGATAATGGAACTGCGTCTGACTGGACAACTGCTGGTCATCGGCGGGGCGCGCGGCATCGGGGCCGAGGTCGTGCGTGTCGCGTCCGCCTCTGGCGCGAAAGTCGCCTGGACATGCACGGGCGGTCCTGCGGGGTGCGCCGCCAGCGAGTCGCTTGTCCGGGAAATCCCCGGGGCGACCTGGCGCGCCATCGACTGCTGCGACGAGTCGGCCCTGCGCTCCTACCTGACGGAACTCCCTCCCATCGACTACCTGGTCTATAACGCAGGATTCACCTCCCCGTGCCCGTTTGCGGAGTTGAATTTGGCGGAGTGGAGGCGCACCGTCGATATCAACCTCACTGGCGCGTTTGTCGCGCTGCGCGCCGTGCTGCCAGGCATGAAAGAGCGCGGGCGCGGCGCGATAGTGCTGGTCGGATCCGCCGCCGTCGTCTCGGGCGGGGGAGGGCGCGCCGATTACGTCGCCGCCAAGGCGGGACTGGAGGCATTGTCGAAGGCCGTCACGCGCGAGTACGCGCCTTACGGCATTCGCTGCAACGTCGTCCACCCCTCGCTGTGCGACACCGACCTGCTGCGCCAGCGCCACCCCGACCCCGAGCATCGTGCGAAGTTGGCGGCGCAGGTTCCCCTGCGCCGCCTGGGCACGCCCCGCGACAACGGCGAGGCCGTGCTTTTCTTCCTTTCGGACGCGGCCTCCTACCTGACCGCCCAGGCCATCCTGGTGGATGGCGGGAGAAGTTACTGCAAATGAACCTATCCAGAACCCCAGGCCATTCCAATCCGCGAGGCCCAAAGGCCTCGCGGGCAGGTTGGAGTCTCCTTCATGGCATGTCGAGTTCAGATGGCGAATCTGATTCTGGATGTGTCCAAAGCAGCGGGGTTCTGAACAGTTACCCGCAAATAAAGTCTTCAAGCCCATGAGCGCCACAGCCAATCATCGACATGCCTGCATTCTGCAGATGCTTCAAATGGAGCATGAACTGACATTGGAGAGGCTGGTCGTGCAGACCGGCGCCTCCATCGCCACTATTCGGCGTGACCTGCTGTCTCTGGAGCAGAACGGCAAGGTTGTCCGCACGCTGGGCGGAGTGCGCCTGGCGGATTCGCAGTCCCTGGTGGAACGGGCGTTTGACCGCCGCAGCCAGCAGTGCCGTCAGGAGAAACTGGACATTGCCGCTTTGGCGGCCAAACAGGTGCAGGACGGCATGACCATCATCCTGGACAGCGGGACAACCTGCTGGAACCTGGCCAAGGCACTCCAGAGCAGAAAATCGTTGCGGGTGGTGACCTCGTCCATCGCCATCATCGAGGCCCTGGGCGGACGGGACGGCATTGAAATCTATCTGGTCGGCGGGAAGTTCCGCCTGGAGAACCTGGATTTCTTCGGCCCGCACTCCATTGACAGCCTTGGCGCATTTCAGGCGGACATCGCGTTTCTGGGGTGCGACAGCCTTCTTCCGAAACTTGGCGCGTTCACGCATGACGCGGAGAGCGCCGCCATCAGCAGGGCGATGTGCAGCAGTTCCCGCCGTCATGTCCTGCTCTGCGACCACTCCAAGGTCGGGAGGAGCAGCCCGTTCCTGGTCATGAGACCCGGCGAGATGGACGAGGTGATCACCGACCAGGGCATTCCCTCCCTGAAGGGGGAGCCATACCAGCTCTCCATTGGCAGACAGGAGGCATGATTGACGATGGCCAGACCCCGCATCGCATACATTGGATTGTCGCTGGAACTTTACTTGAGTTCGCGGCAGGAGGCCAAGGATGGCTGGCATTCGGCCTTTGCCCACTGGCGCAATGTCCTGGCCAGCCGTTTCGAACTGGCCTGTTCCGCGTTTTGCTACACCGACAGCGACATGGCAGCCATCGCCAGGCGCATTGAGGAGACGGATGTCGAGGCCGTGGTCATCTCCGCCGTCAGTTACACAGGCAGCCTGCTCTCCGTGCCGGTGCTGGAGCGCCTGGGGCGCCCCGTGGTCATCTGGAGCACACAGGACGCGGAGACCATCCGCCCCGACTACGCGCCCTTTGACCTCACGCTCAACCACACCGTCCAGGGCATCCACGACGTCGGCAACCTGCTTTGGCAGCGCGGCGTACCCTTTGACATCGTGACAGGGCATTGGCAGGACGAGGAGGCGCTGGCGCGCCTGGAGCAGGCGGTCGCCGTCGCCCGGGCCTGGAAGGAGTCCAAGTCCATCAAGGTTCTGTCGCTTGGCGGTCAGTTTGTCGGCATGGGTGACTTCGCGTATGACGCGCAGAACCTGCGGGAGGCTTGGGGGCCGCAGGTGGAGGAACTGCCGGTGGCGGATTTCCTGGCGGCGACTGCCGCCGTCCCCGATGCCGAGGTGGACAAGGAGGAGGAGCGGGACAGGGAGCGCTTTGCCGTGCAGGCGGACTTGGGGCGCGATACCCTGCGTGAGTCCATCCGCAGAAAACTTGCGCTGAAGTCACTGCTTGCCACGCACGGCGCGACTGCCTTCACCATGAACTTCACCGCACTTCTGGCGCGCCCTGGCTTTGGCCAGCTTCCCTTCTACGCCATCAACTGCCTGATGGGGGAGGGGATGGGATACGCAGGGGAGGGCGATGCGCTTCGTGCCGCCTGGATGCGTGAACTCCAGCTTCTCTGCGGCCCCGCCAACTTCACGGAAATCTACACCGTTGACTTCCGCGCCAACCGTTTCTTCATGACCCACATGCAGGAGTGCAGCATTGCGGTTGCACGCCGTGACCGCAGAATTGTCCTCAAGAGCATGCCCTTCTGGGCGAGAGGGGGAGTGGATTACACGGGCATGTTCTTCACGGCGGAGCCAGGTGAATGCACTCTGGCCAGCATCACTCCTGACGGACACGGCGGCTTCCGGGTCATCGCCTTCGCAGGGGAAATCCCTGACCTTCCGCCATACGGGACCTTCAACCGCGCACACTGGATATTCCAGTGCAGGGGCAAGGCGGCCACCCTGCTGGACAACTACAGCCTGGCGGGGGGACCGCACCATCTGGCCGCCGTGTACGGCAACCGCATCCTGCAAATACAGGCGCTGGCACGTCGCCACGGCTTCGACTTCATTGACGTCACGGAGGATTTCCGACATGGATGACCTGACCATTCTTCAACATCTGCGCAGCAACTACCGCGCCATTCGCGCCGCGCTTCCCTGGCTGGACGCCTGGCAGCCCGATGACGTCACCCCGCCGTTCCCTGACTACAATCCGCCTGCCCCGCCAGCAGCCAGTGGCCTGAGGCGCTATCGTCCCGAGGAAGGTTCCCTGGAGTACGCGGCGGCCCTGGCGGCAGACAAGGCCCCCTTGCTGGTGAAGGCCACCCAGGTCACCTTGGCCGACCTGGAGACGGTCATGCGCGCCAATCCCCACACCGACTTCATCTACTGCACTGGCGACCGCAAAATCCTCTACGATTTCGGTCAACTGATGCTCTTTTTGCAGGTCCATCCCAATTTCCACCTCTGCTCCGCCAACCTCTGCAACGAGACCCCCTGCGAGCGGGTGAAGCGGCGCGGACTGCTCCACAAACTCGTCTTCGGCTCCATGGCCCCGTTCTGGGACGAGGACGTCTCGATGAGCCCCATCATCCTCTCCAACCTGACCTGGGAGGAGAAATGCGCCGTCGCCGGCAACAACCTGCGGCGTCTGCTGGGGCAGCAGCCCGTCCTTCCGCCAGAGGTGCCTCGGGAGACGCTGCCGCCCTTCATCACGGACGCGCATGCGCATCTGACGCGCCGCGCGGAATGCCTTCCCTTCCCCATTCTGGACGCCGAGTGGGACTGGCCCCAGTGGCGTACACTGCTTGACTACCTTGGCACGCGCACGATGTTCGTCACCCCGAACGAGTCCATCCGCTGGGCGGAATTCGCCTCCTCGACCGTCGCGGCGCCCCTGTGCGAGCAGGCGGGGCCGCGACTGGCGTTCTTCGAGGTGTTTGACCCCAGGGATGTGGAGGCCAGCATTCGCCATTGCGAGGAGTCGCTGCCGATGGAGTCCTGCATCGGCATCAAAATCCACCCCGCCTCCCACCGCGCCTACGCTTCCGACCCGCGGTATGCCGAGGCGTTTCGGCTGGCCGCCAAATATGGCAAGCCCATCATGTCCCATACCTGGGAGGTCTCCAGCTACAATCCCGTCCAGAAATACTCCTGTCCGCATCTCTTCGAGTCCCACCTGAAGGCATTTCCGCAGGTGCGGCTGGTGCTGGGACACGCCGGGGGACGCCCCTCCACCATGCCGGAGGTCTCCTACCTGTGCGGGCGCTACCCGAATGTCACGGTTGACCTCGCGGGAGACTACTTCCACCGCGGAGTCATCCACACGCTGGCGCGCGAAATCGGCACGGAGCGCATCCTGTTCGCCAGCGACATCAACTGGATTGACCCAAGATGCACCCTGGGAATGCTTTTGCAGTCCGGTTTGACGGATGGCGCGCTTCTGGATATCCTTGTCAACAACGCCAGGAGAGTCTATGGCAGGTAGCGCACGGCAGACACGGCTCGCCATCGACCTGGGGGCAACCAGCCTGCGCATCTGCGCCGGGGGGGACCCTGACGGGGCGGTGCGCGTCCTGTTCCGCCGTCCCACGCCCACTTGTCGGCATAATGGTTTTCTCTGCTGGGAGTTGCCGGCCATTCTGGCGAGCCTGTCGGAGGGGCTGGCCGTCTCCGTTGCCGAACTGGACGCGGAGCCCGCCTCCATCGGCTGCACCTCCTGGGCGCAGGATTTCGTGCTGCTGGATGAGGCGGGGGCGCTTCTGCTTCCCCCTGTCGCCTACCGCGAGCCAACCCTTCGGGGAATGGCTGCGGCCATGGCGCGCCAGTGGCCAGGAGCGGCTTGGCTGCCGCGTGGCGACATCTCCTCCGCCACGCGGCTCTGGCTTCTGCAAAAGCATTTCCCTGAACAACTGGCGCAGGCGCGCCATCTGCTGTTCCTGGCGGATTTCGTCAACTACTGGCTGACGGGCCGATGCACGGTCAACTGGTCTTTGGCCGCCATCTCCGGGCTGGTGGAGGCCCGGACGGGCGTCTGGCTCGGTGACCTGATGGCCGCCATCGGTGGAAATCTGGCTCCGCAGGAGTGTCCAGATGCGCAGATGCTGGTCGGTCCGGTCAATTCACCGCAGGTTTCCGCGTGCCTTCAGGGGGTGCCTGTGATTTCGGGAGTCTGCCACGACACGGCTGCCGCCGCCGTTGCCGTTGAACTTCGTCCCGGCGAGTCGCTGTTCTGCCTGGGCACCTGGGCCATGATGCTCACACCGGAACCGCACGGCTCCGCGCGTCCTCTGCCGTTGCTGCCAGGGAGAGAGGTGTACTTCGTCAGCCTGCCAGGGAGTTGGCTGCTGGAGCAGTGCATTGCCAAATGGCGTGGCGATGGCATATTCCCTGGCTGGGAAGAACTGGATCGAGCCACCGTCACTTCCTCTTGCACTGCACGTTTTGACCCGTTCCATCCCTCTTTGACGGCGGCGACGGACGATATGCCCGCCGCCATCGCCGCCCTCTGCCCGAATGGCACTCCAAGAACGCCTGGCGACTTCGCCCGTGCCATCACCGCCTCGCTGACGGAGGTGTACGCCGCTGCCCTGCAGCGTGCAGGATGTCGCTCTGCCGTGCTGGTCGGGGGCGGAATACAGAATCGCCCTCTGGTCAATGCCCTGAAGTCCCGTTTCCCCATCCGTTTGGGTCCGCAGGAGGCCACCGCCGCTGGCTGTATCCTCATGCAGTCCCTTTGGAAAAAGAGAGTACCCATTCAGAACCCCAGACAATTTCAATCCGCGAGGCCTGAAGGCCTCGCGGGCAGGTTGGGGACTCACCCCTGGCGCGTAAGGCACAGTCGGTAAATCCGAGGCTGTGCATGTCAAAACAGGCGGGGGGCTGAATAGTTACAAGACAGATTGACATTCTAAATCCCCCTGATTTTCGCTTTTCACTACCCTCTGAAAAAAAGGAGAAAATATGCGCAAGTCCTTCACCCTCATAGAGTTGCTCGTCGTCATCGCCATCATCAGCGTACTGGCCGCGATGCTGTTGCCAGCCCTGTCCAATGCAAGGCAGAAGGCAAGAATGATCAGCTGCACCAGCAACCTCCGGGAACTGGGGACAGCGGTAATCCAGTATGAAATCTCCAACGACGATTTTCTGCCAGGGCTCAATCGATTCGCGTATTGGGGCAACAAAGACTGGGCGGAGGCCTCCTGGAAGGCGATGATTTCCGTTTACGCTGGCGGGAAGGTCGATCCCGTGGAGGGCATCACGACTGGGGACAACAAGACTGCCTATTTGCAGGAGGTCTCCCATGGCATCTTCCGCTGCACCAGTTGGCGGTTGAGCAACATCAACTCCATTCCCTCAGGCAGGTCCCAAATGACCGAGAACAACAAGTTCGCCGGCGGTTATGGCTACGGACACATTGCCAGCAAAAACGGCCTGGGATACACGACGGACAGCGGACAGGAGTACTGGCTCAAGGCGATTGCGGTGACCAGGCCGTCCGAGACATTGGTCATCGGCGACAACGCCGACAACATCACCTATCGGGACTACGGCGCCACACTGGTCCCATACGCGGACAATCGGCATCCCAACCTCCAGAGGCATCTCGGCAAGATGAACCTCTCCTGGATTGACGGACACGTCGCCAGCATGACCATTACCGAATTCAGACAGGGACGTCCCAGCACCACATCCATGGCCAACGGCGGAAACTACTATTTCTACGCAAAGGAAAAGTAGTCTCCCGGCAATCCCGCAAGGAGCGGAACCTGCATGACGGTCAGACAAATAGCCATATCACTTTTTCTGCTGGCGGCATTGGGCGCCAGGGGAGCGACCTCCATTCGCCTTTTGAAGGAAGGGGACTGGCGGAAGCACTCTGGTCTGGCCGTGGACGCCGACGGGAACGGCGCGCTGTCCGAGGGCAGGGCGGAGACGCTGAACGCATTTCCGATGGACAAGTCGCGCTCCTATCGGCTCAGCGGGGAGTTCCGCCTGGCCGGGAACGCCAATGAAAAGGCCAGGCTGTATTTCGGGGTTGAGCCTCTGGATGCGCGGAATCGGGTCATCCAGCGGTATCATGTCAGCCCAGTGCCTGGCAAGGCCATGGCGGAACTGGCGGCGCCATTGCGTCGGAACGACCTTTTTGCCATCGTGAGGGGCGCACACGGCTGGACGGCGAAGAGAACCTATCGGCTGGCCCTCCACGCCAAGCAGGACAAAGGCGATTTGCCGAATTTCGACGTCACGCCCTCCTTTGTCCCCAACGGACTGGAGGAGTTGCCTGACGGGACGGTTAAAGTCACCTTCGCGAATCCTTGCCAGGTGACGGCGGACGCAGGGACTGCGGCGCGTCTCCATCAGGATGGCGACACCTACATCTATGCCGCAGCCAACCGCAGAAAACCCAGCGGGGAGTGGCAGACATTCTCGGGAATGTTTTCCCTGAAGGGCAGCGGGATGGGCGGCTGCGCCGTCCATCCTGGAACAGCCTCGGTGAAGGTTGTCTTCTTTTTGACTGGGGCGATAAGGAAACGAAACTGGAGTTTCGTCAGATTCAGTTGGAGGAATGCGCGGAGAAGGGGCTTCCGATACCCGAAGTCGCCTTCAATCCCGACTGGAATCGCCGTCCTTTTGAGATTATTTCGGGTGAATTGCCCCAGCCCCACTGCCCGACATTGCTTCACATGGAACAACTGGATCCTGAGCAATGCCGTGTGGTCGGCAATGCCAGATTCTCCCTGACCACCGAGGCTGTCACCTGGCGCGACAAGGCTGGAAAGCTGGAAATCCCCGAAGGGGAGGGCGCTTACTCGCTCTTCTTCCCGAAGCCGGTGGAGGTCTCCCGGAAAATCGATGGATTCGAATTATGGACAAAAGGGCCGGCCAGCGTGTATGTCAAGAGATTCTACGTGGAATACACCGATGCGGGCGGACGCCAGGGCAGAGTGACCATGACTGGCGGCTCCAATCGCCTTTACGGCAATGTCTGGTGGCAGCCCGCCATTGGCAAACTGCCCGCCAATGCGCAGTTTCCCCTGAAGGTGACGGGATTGACGTTTGTCCTGCCTCCCAAGACACGCGCCGACACCATCATCTTCGACACGCTGGGGGGCTTTCAATTCGAGAAAATCAGCCTGCCTGACACCTCTGGCCAGCCGATGCCGTTTCCCGTCACGCCCGACTCCATTCTGCCAGGCATCCAGGGTGAGGTCTGCGCACTTGAGTCGAGATGCCGGAATCAGGTCTGCGAATGGCATGTCAAGGCGGGGGATGACTCCATCCTCTACCGCTACGAGCCGAAGACGGGCACGCTGGGCGATATCCAGGTCATCTTCAACGGTGGCTCTCCCTTCTTCCCCGCCTTCAACGGGGGGCCCATCGCCAAAATCCCAGAGGCGGGCGGTTTTCTTCCCGTTGACATCGAGTTGAACAACTCCCCGGAGACACAGGAGAAGCACATTCGTCTTTGTCCCGGCGACCCGGAAATCAACGCCCACTTGCTTTCCTTCCAGTTCAGGGAGGGACGCGCCGACACGCGCTGGCGCTGGGAGAAGAATGGACGTCATCTGGAATTTTCCCTGGGCCTCTACGTGAAGAACCGTTCCCTGGCCGTGGAGGCGGCATCGGAAATACCGTTCATCACCGACTTTGACTGCGGATATACGCAGGACACCCCGAAGCCCCGTCTGTTCTCCCTGGCCTATCTCCATAATCGCTGGGGGTTTCCCTCCCTGTTGGCCACGGATGACTATTTCGTCTCCTTGTTTCCTGACTACCACCGCAGCAACGCCAGTTTCCTGGTCGAGAGTTTCAAGGCCTTCGGTCTGCCGAAAGCCGAGGTGCTCGGCGAATCTTCGGCGCGAATTACGGGCGGTTGCAGTTACATACCCAAGACCGACGGCACGCTGAATTGCCTTGGGGAGCGCATCTACATCACCGTGTCTGGCAATCTGGAGGCGGTCATGCCGAACATCCCCAATCCCAGAAGCAGATACTTCGACGAGATGAAGCGGCGGGTCTGCACCATACGGATGTATGAACTGAAGAAGCCCGAGGACTTGCCGCATGAAATCGAATTCTGGCGGAGGATGCGCGCATACGGAGTCACTGACCTTTTCCTGCGGTATCACGCAGGGCAGTTCAGGACCCCGTTTGCCTCCAACCGCTTCAACCACTCCCTGACGGGAGCGCAGTATGTCGGGGGGGACTTCGCCTTCCAGACGCTGGTTCAGGAGATGAAGAGACTGTTTCCCAGAGTCGCACCTTACGAGGACAACCGTTTCATGTCCGCGCTGTCGCCAGATTTTCGGTATGCGTACATTTCCCAGGAGAGCAGCGGTCTGTTCAGCAACGCCTGGGACCGCTCGTTCAAGCCGAACCCAAGTTCGCAGCACCTGCTTCAGGCGGAATTCACGCCGAATTTCATCCAAAAATACGGATGGAACGCCTGCTACCTGGATGAATTGTCCAATTCACCGCCTTGGGCGCAGGTCGATTTCAACGCCGACGCGCCTGGCGCGGGCATGTTTCGGGAAGTTCTGCGCAACTACGGCTACCTGACGTTGAAGATGAAGGAGTATTACCAGGGACCCATCTGGAGCGAAGGCAACGCGGCCTATTTCTACGCTGGTCTGATGGACACGGACTACGCCGACTCGAACACCGCCGCCGACATTCCGCTGGTGGATTTCAAACTGCTGAAATTCAATCCGCTTGAAAACGCCTCCGGCTTTGACAAGACGCGCATCCGAGGCAATGTGGATGAACTGCTGGCCAATGAGATTCTTTTCGGAAACATCGGAATGCTTCACCAGCGGCACAGCATCACCTCGGCCAGCAACATCAGTCTGGAGCAGCAGAGAGTCATTCTCAAAAGCTATTTCATGGTTCGGCAATTGCAGGAATACTACTGCGGCGTCAAACCAGTGGCCATCGAATACCGCATCGACGGAAAATACCTGACCGCCACGAAGATGCTGAGAGGCGGGCAGACCAACACGGGGCTCATCAGAATCCGCTATGAGAACGGGTTGGTCATCCATGTCAACCGCTCCAAGTCGGACAACTGGCCTGTGCGTGTGGACGACGCGGAGTTTCTCCTCCCTCCATTCGGCTATGTCGCCTGCCTGCCAGGGAAAATCCTGGTCTATTCCGCCCTTGTCGATGGGGAGCGTGTGGATTATTCCCGGGGACCGATGTATATTTACGCCGACAGCCATGGGAAAAAGACCGCGTTTCCTGAATTCACTGCCATGCATGGAATGCTCATGCGCTACGGAGAGACCCCGGACACCGCGACGTTGACCCCGATGACCTTCGAGAAGGCGGAACGACTGACGGGACTGGTCTGCGAGCGCGCCATTCCCTGCGACCAGGATGGCAGGGAAATCGGCGCGTCGCTATCCTGTGGCGAGCAGGGACTTGCCATTGACGGCAATGCCTTCCTCTACCGCCTTGAGGGAGTGAGGCTTCCGCCGCTTTCAACGCAGGCCCCGCGTGTCCTTGAGTCCACCACCCCACAGAGGAAACCAACGGAGAAGCACGACACCGGCGAATGGTTCTACGAGGAAAGAAAACCGTGATGAATGAATCCCGTCTTAAGACCGCAAAACAAGGAAAAGCAATGCAAAGCGTAGTTGACCATGAATGCACCAGTTGGCTGGTCTTCCACGACCTGACTGGCAACAATACCACTCTTCTGCACAAGAACAGGGATGCCGTGACGCGCCCTTCCCGTGACGTGTCCGTCCTGATCAGCCCCGCCGGGACACGCTACCAGTGGGTTGGGCTCGGCAATGCCGACATCGGGATGACGGACGGCAAACTCTGCATGAGCATCAACGAAAAGGGGCTTGCCGCAGTCATGAACAGCGGCGAGAAATGCACCGACAACAGCACGAACCCGAATGGCAAACGCACACCGGACATCCTCAAGGAGGTCGTGGGCAATTGCGCCTCCATCGACGAGGCACTGGAGATGCTGCGGGGATTTGTCGAGAGGAACGACTATCTCCATGACGACAAAGGCTCGATTTTCTTCTTCCTGGACAGGGATGCGGCCTACGTCGTGGAGATGACCGCCCACTATATCTCCCCCATGCGCTATGACCACGGCTACGCCTTCCGCGCCAACATCTGGCACAATCCTGACATGGCCTCCTTTGCGGACAACAATGTCGCCACCTTCCTGAACAGCGCCAACAGGGAGTATATGGTGCTGACTGGCTTCAATCGAGCGGTTCGCGCCCATGGGCGCTTTACGGTGGAGGACAGCCTCGCCATCTCCCGCGAGACCGAACTTCCCGACACCCCCATTGAGCGGCGGGTCTGCTCCCAATACACCAACTCCAGCGCCACCTTGGAACTCGACAGGGAATACCCCTTCCCGCTTTCGACGGCATACGTCCTGATCGGGCCGCCTCGCCAGACGATTTGCGTGCCAGTCCCCGTCGCCATGCGGGAAGTCCATCCGGCCATGCGTTCCCAGGCGTGGCGGAGCGCCGCCTGGAAACGCTTCGATGAACTGGGTGTGGAGGCACCCGTACCCGCCGAGTGGCGGGCCTTCGAGAAGGAGACCTTCGCGCAGTACCGCACGGCGCAGGGAAAGGCCCGTGAACTGATGCGTTCCAACCAGCAGGCGGAGGCCGCTGCCTTGATACAAAAGGCCGCCATGGACATTTGGGGCGCGGGGGCCAAACTGCTGGGCCTTGAGTAGCGTTCAGGGTGATTCCGTCAGGGAGAGAGGCGCATGTTCAGCATACACGCATTTCGTCATCCGAAAGCCATCTACAGTCCCGCCTATTTTTGGGGTATCAAGGGACCGATGGATGTTGCTGAGATGAAGCGGCAATTGCAGGACATGGCGAGGTTGGGTGCGCGTTCGGTCTGCCTGGAGTGCGTTCCGCGCAAAATGGAGCCGCCGTATCTCTCGGAGGATTATTTCCGCGTCATCAGGCAGGTGGTCGAGGAGGCGGAGCGGCTGGGGATGAACTATTACCTGTACGACGAGGGCGGGTATCCTTCGGGCAGCGCCTACGGAAAGGTCTGGGCAAGCAATCCCGAAAGGTACACCCGCTCCTACGCCGTGATGACGGGTCCCTCCGCCTATCGCATTGTCCGCGAGGAGACGCATCCCGAGCGCGGCCCGCAGGTTCCCGATGTGCTGGCTCCAGGGGCGACCGAGAAGTTCATTGAACTAACCCACGAGGCATACCTGAAGCATTTGGGACCGAAATACTTTGGCAAACTGATTCGGTACACGTTTACGGATGAACCCGTCTGCCTGGAGTGGTGGCCTGACCGAATGGGCTGGACAGCCGACCTGGCGGATGAATTCCGCAGAAGGAAAGGGTATTCCCTGGAGCCGTTTGTCCAGCCTCTGGTCCATGCGGGAAACTGCCTGCCCATTCCAGGAACTGACCTCGCCAGGGCGGCTATCGACTACCGCGATGTCGTCTCGCAACTGTTCGTGGAACGCTTCCTGCACCCGATTCGCGAATGGTGCAGACGGCATCACCTGCTCTCCGGCGGACATTTCGGCGGGGAGGACGAATGGTACCGCTACCAGAACATGGGCTTCGGCAACATCCTCCAGTCGCTTCGTGCCCTGGACTTGCCAGGCGTGGACATGATCTGGCGCCAATTGTACCCTGGCGAGCGGCTTCATCCGTTCCCCAAGCTCGCATCGTCCGCCGCGCATCAGAACGGGACAACCGCCGTGCTGGGCGAACTGTACGCCGTCTATGGTTCGGGTCTCAAGCCCGACGTCATGAAGTTCCTGCTGGACTACATGCTGGTCTGCGGGGTCAACACCTTTGTCTTCAGCAACCGCTCCCAGGTTCTGCGGGACGGCGGGATGTCAGGGTGCCGTCCCCATTTCGGTCCTGTCAATCCGCTGTGGAAATATTTCCGCCCCTGGCATGAGTATGTTGCGCGGATGTCGCAGATGATGAACCAGGGCAGGGCGGATGCGGAGACTGCCCTGTACCTGGACTTGCGCGCCATGTCGCTGTGCGAGCAGCCGCAGGAGTATGCCGTCTCCCGTGCCGTGAAGATTTCCGATTTCCTGCTGGAGTCGCAGAGCGACTTTGACTACATTGACGACGAGATGCTCCGCACCGCGCGAATCCGCGGAAAACGGCTGATGATAGGGAAGGCGGGCTATCGGCGGCTCATCATTCCGCCAGGCAGTCTGCTGACCGAGGGGGCCGAGGCGGCGCTCGCGCGCATCCGCAAGGCGGGCATCCCCGTCTATGAGGGGGACGAGCCGGAGGCCGCCGTGCCGGTGCTTCAGGTGAATCCTCCGACCCGCTCGCTGCGCGTGACCAGGCGTCTGCTGGGGCATGGGCAGGTCGGCTATTTCGTCCTGAACACCTCCCGCCACCCCCTGAAAGTCCAACTTCAGATTGCGGAAAGGGGACCCGTGACCTGCGTCTCCCCCGAATCGGGCGAACTGCTGGCGATTGAGGTGATTGCAAATCCACCGCCCAACCGCCAAGACGCCGCAGGCGAGGGCGAAAAGCGAAAACGAGGCGTGGTCTCCACGCCGAGTCTGGGCGATGAAGCCATCGCGCCGCGCCGTGAAGGCAGTTGGGATGAGAGTTTTGCAATTGCCTCGATTGATTCCAGGGAGGGACGCTGGCAATGGGAGTTCGCTCCGCTGGAATCCAGGTATTTCCTTGCGGGAGTTGAGGCGACGGCGCAATTCCCGCCGAAACCAGGCAGTGTCATCCAGGAACTGCAAGGTCCCTGGACTTTGCGCCCGATTCGCCGCCATGTCCCTGGAGAGCATGAGTACCAGGTGGAACGCTGTCATGCGCGGGGGCGGAAGACCGTCCTGGGCGATTGGCGGACGCTTCTGGGCGGTTCCTTCAGCGGGGACGCCCTTTACACGCTGAAGTTCCCCTGCGACACCCCCGACAAGGCCGGTTTCCTGGACCTTGGCGAGGTAAGGTACGCAGCCAGCGTCACGCTCAACGGAAAGCGGCTTGGCTCCCGCCTGTTCAGCCCGTTTGTCTTTGCGTTGAAGGACTCTCTGCGCAAAGGCGAGAACACGCTGAAGGTAACCGTCACCAACACATTGGCCAACATTCTGGACAGCGAAGAGGTCCAGAAGGACTGGCAGACCAGGTTCCGCCTCTCAAAGTTCGAGGAGCGCCAGCGTTCCTTCGAGAAGGAGAGCCTGTCCTCCGGCCTCTTCGGCCCCGTCTCTTTGCGGACATAGCAAAAAACAGTTTTCAGGAATGTCATTCATCTTTGTTCTGTCCAAAGGCGAGCTTTGCCTTTGAGATTTCACCACTTCTTCCTTGTGCGCACAAGCGAGCCGCGCACCATTCCGCAAAGGCTGGCCAGCTCCTCCGCCAGTTTTTGCCGTCTTGAATTTCCTTTCATTTGCAGACATCGTTATATGCTGTTTAGCATACCATACACCGAAAACAAAAAAAGCAAGCGACCGCTTGCATTTTTCTCGGGGAAAAGTAGATTAAGAGGCAGTCACGTAATTACCCACTTTTGGGAATTGCACCCAAGAGTTATGTCCATTACGGCATCAACGCCTACGGAGTGACCCATGATGCTGGAAACGGAGACCAAATCCTGAATGGAGCCGACCGTTTTGGCAGTCTAAAGGCCGTGCGTCCTGGCGCTGTTGAAAAACCATCCTCCAAGATTTTCCTGGCGGAGACCTGGATGGTCGCCACCAATAACAAAAAAGTCCCCTTCGCCTGGATGGACTGCTCCAACGGAAAGGTGGTCGCCCGCCACGACAAGAATGCCACCGTCGCCTGGGTGGATGGACACACCACGCAGGAGTCCAACCTGCCCACTCTCGCCAACAAGGAACTCAAGAGATTCAGTTACACCAGCGACAAAACCGTGACCCTCGTTTGGTGATGGTACAGAGCAATGACTTCTTTCAACCAATACAGTTTTGCCAATCCCCCTGCGCTCTTTTCGCCAGGGTTCTTCTGGATTTGGAATGACCGTCTGGACGTGGCGGAACTCTGTGCCCAGCTGGACGACATTTTCGCCCATGGTTTCCATAGCATCTGCATCCATCCGTACCCCAAGGGATTTCGCCCGCTCACGGCGCCGTCGAGCATGGAGCCCGATTATCTCACGGAGGAATATCTCGACATTCTGGCCGCTGTGATGGCTCATGCGACCAGTTTGGGGATGAACGCCTGGCTTTACGATGAGGGCGGCTGGCCATCGGGCGGCGCGTGCGGCAAAGTCCGTGCCACCAATCCCGACGGCTTTGCCGCGCGTTACTACAAACCTGGCCCTGACGGCCCTGTGCAGGTCTTGGCATCCTATGACCCGCATGGCGATGCCCAGTTCCCCTCCATTATGGAGCCTGGAGTCACGGATTGCTTTCTGAAACTGACCCACGAGGCCTTCCTGCGAAAATTCGGTCAGCTGTTTGGCCACGGCATCCAGACCACCTTCACGGATGAACCAGGCGTGCCTGGCTTCCTGTCAAAGACATCCGTTGGTTGGGGGAGCGACTTTGCGGAGGAGTTCATGCGCCGCAAAGGCTATGACCTGCGTCCGTTCCTGCCGCAAATGCTGGAGATGAAGCCGCACACCCGCCGTTCGCGTCAGGCTCTTGCGGATTATCACGATGTGCGTGCCGATCTCTTCATAGAACGTTTTCTCTCCCCCATCCAGCAATGGTGCCACGCTCATGGCCTGCTTTCAGGCGGGCATCTGAACGGGGAGGACGAGGCCGAGGGCAACGCCCGCTATGGCTATGGGCACATCCTGCGCGCTCTGAGGCATTTGGATGTCCCTGGAGTCGATGTGATTTGGCGGCAACTCTACCCAGGCGGACGGGTCGCCCCATTCCCCAAGTACGCATCCAGCGCCGCGCATCAGAACGGCACCCGACAGGTCATGGTCGAGTCCTTCGCCATCTATGGCAATGGCATGTTTCCCGAGCAGATGAAATGGCTGGTGGATTTCCTGATGGTGCGTGGGATCAACCAGTTTGTCTTCAGCAGCGTTTCCCAGAAGATTGTCGGCAATCGGATGCTGGGTGGTCCGCTGATGGGAAGCGTGCAGCCCCAGTGGGATTGCATGCCCGCCTTTGCGACATACATTGCCCGTTGCTGCGCCGCACTCAGCCAGGGAACGCCAGCCATCCGCACCGCCGTGCTGTTCGATATCCGCGCCATCTGGCGCGAGGGGAGAGACGCGCACCAGGCTCTTCGTCGCCACTACGCCGTTGCCGAAAAACTGGCCAGGCACCAGCAGGACTACGATTTTGTCGATGACGACCAACTGGCCACTGCGAAAATCCAACGGGACGGCACACTGAAAATCAGTGCCATGCGCTACTCGACAGTCATCCTGCCCAGCTGGAAGTGGATGCGCCCAGAGGCCAGCAGGACTCTGGAGCGTTTTGCCGCTGTCGGCGGCGTAGTGTTGCGCGGGTTGTCCACGATGTGCGCTCCTCGGGTCTGTCGAGTCTCTGGCCAGGAGTCCAGCGCCATCCGTGCCTGCAAACGGCTCTGCGGCGCCCAGGCACTCTATTTTCTGGTCAACGAGTCGGATAGGGAGGCCAAGGTGCGGATCGCTCTGGAGGAAGGGGAGGACATCGTGTTCTGCGACTGGGAGAGCGCCCAGACCTTTGCCGTGAAATCGCGTTCTGGTCACTTTAGCTGGGTATTCCCGCCATTCGGCTCCGCTCTGTTTCTTACTGGAGCCAAGCCTGACTTCCCAGTCGAGCAGCCGCCTGCTGGAGAAATATTGCGGTTGGAGACAGGGTGGACATTACGCCCCCTCCGCCGCTATCAGGTCGGAAAGGCAACGATTGAGACTGTTGTCCTGAAGGCCGCCGCGAAACCAGCGGCGCTAGGTGACTGGCGCTCTGTCTTGGGCGAGACTTTCTCGGGGCATGCACAGTATGCCATAGAGTTTCAGGCATCCAAGGCGGGCTCTGCTCTGCTTGATTTAGGCGTGGTGCACCACTGTTGCCAGGTTTGCCTCAATGGTCAGACTTTCCCGCCGAGGTTTTTTGGTCCGCACCGTCTGAAGGTGCGCCTGCGTCAGGGGGTGAATCGTCTGGAGGTGGTGGTCGCCAACTCCTTGGCCAATATTCTGGGGGATGAACAGGTCCGCGCCGACATCTATCGTCGTTTCCCGCCCGTCTCGCCGTATGAGTCGCGTCTCAAGGTCTTTGACCGTGATGGACACGAAAGCGGTCTCTTCGGCCCCGTCACCCTGCAATACCAGTCTTCGCTCGGCGATTGACAGATGGCCGCGCATGCGGTCTGCCAAACCCGCCTCTCCTGTTTTGAGCCATGGTCTGGTTTGGCGCCAATACTACACCAGGAGTTCAGATGTCTTTCCGCATTGTTGATTTGCGCCTTGACCGTCAGGAGGCAGGCGAGTTCATTACCAATCCCTCCCCCGTGGTCTCCTGGAGAATGGAGATGGAAAAGACGGGAGCCGCCCAGGTCGCCTATCGCATTGAAGCGCGGGATGAGAACGGGGTGCTGCTTTGGGACACTGGCAAAGTGCAGTCCAGCGCCTCGGTGGACTTGGCTTGGGCTGGCGAACCACTGCGCTCCCGCCAGCGCGGCAAATGGCGGGTGACGGCATGGGAGGCTGGCGGCGAGAAAGTCACCTCTCCCTGGCAACCCTTCGAGGTGACTTTGCTGGAACGCCGTGACTGGAAAGCCATCTGGATTCGTTTTGAGGGAAACAATCCTTCGCATACCGCGCCATGTCCCTATTTCCGCAGGCAATTCTCCCTGCCTGCCGGAGTGGTTCGCGGGAGGCTTTACATCTCCGCCAGGGGATTGTTCGAGGCTCATCTCAACGGACACCGCGTCGGGGGCGACCGCTTCGTGCCAGGGTGGGTTGATTTCCATCGGCAAATCCCTTTCCTCACCTATGACGTGACCTCCCTTTTGCAGGAGGGACAGAATGTGCTGGGCGTCATCCTGGGCGAGGGCTGGTATTGCGGCTATATCGGACGTCGGCGCAACATCTACGGCAGACTCCCCGAACTGCTTGCCCAGCTGGAGGTGACGTTGGAGGACGGCACGACCAGACGCATCGCCACCGACCGAAGCTGGCGCTGCCGCACTGGCCCTCTGCTGGCCAGCGACATCTATGACGGCGAATTCTACGATTCCCGCTTGGAACTGGCTGGCTGGGACATGCCTGGCGGCAAACTACAGGACTGGCACCCAGCCATTTCTGGACAGCCAGCCGCCGATACGCCATTGACGCCCCGCATCTCCACACCGATGCGCCAGGTGGCGACCATCACTTCCGCGAAACTGCTTCACCCCAGGCACGACCTCTGGATCTGGGATTTGGGACAGAACATCACGGGCAATGTCCGTGTGCGGCTGCGCGCGCGCGGACTCTATACCTTCCGCTTTGCCGAAATGCTCAATGAGGACGGAACGCTCTACACCCTCAATTACCGCAGTGCCATATCGACAGACCACTTCTACTGCAATGATGAAGACTCAATCTATGAGCCGACCTTCACTTTCCACGGTTTCCGCTATGTCCAGATTGACTGCTTCCAATTTGCCAATTTGCCTGTCGAGAAGATTCAGGTAACGGGCATTGTCCTCTCCGCCGACCTCGAACCCACTGGCACTTTCCGCTGCGGCCACGAGAAACTCAATCGTCTTTACCAGAATGTCGTCTGGGGGCAGCGAGGCAATTTCCTCGATGTCCCTGTCGATTGCCCGCAGCGGGATGAACGACTGGGATGGACGGGGGACGCGGAAATCTTCGCAGGCACCGCCTGCCGCAATTTCGACTCCGCCAACTTCTTCCGCAAATACCTGAGAGATGTGCGCGAGACGCAATTGCCAGACGGACAGATCTCCTCCATCTGCCCCGACATCCTCAAGCGAAGTTATGGGGCGGCTGGCTGGGCGGACGCCGCTACCATCCTGCCTTGGACGGTCTGGTCTCGTTACGGTGACACGCGGGTCATCCGCGAGAATCTCGCCATGATGGAAAAGTGGGTGGCGTTCCAGCGGCGCACGTCAGACCATCTGGTCCGTCCTGCCACGCATTATGGTGATTGGCTGGCGCTGAGCAAAGTCGAGACACCTTCCGAACTTATCGGCACCGCATATTTCCGTCATGGTGCGCGTTTGCTTGGCGAGATGTGTTCGGCCATTGGGGAGAGTGCCAAAGCGGCTCGCTACCATCGTCTTTCCGAACAGGTGTCGGCGGCATTCCGTGCTCGTTTTGTCGGCAAGGATGGCCTTCTCACCGTCCATTCGCAGACAGCCCTGGCTTTGGCTCTGCATTTTCGGATGCTGACGGCGGAGCAACTCTCCCCCAATGCCGCATTGCTGGCGCGCCTGGTGCATGAGAACGGCGACCGTCTCTCGACGGGATTCATCGGCACGGCCTGCCTGACTGCCGCATTGTCCGAAAATGGTCAAGCCGAAACCGCCTATAATCTGTACTTGCAGGAGGCTTTCCCCTCCTGGCTGTTCCCCGTCAATCAGGGGGCTACCACGATGTGGGAACGCTGGAACTCCTTCACCTTGAAGGATGGCTTTGGCGACCCGCGCATGAACAGTTTCAATCATTACGCCTATGGAGCCATCCATGAATGGGTCGTGGACACGGTATGCGGATTGCGCCTTGATTCTCCCGCTGGAAAAAAACTCCGCTTTGCCTGTCTGCCAGATGCGCGGCTGGGATTTGCCGAGGCCACCCTGCAGACTCCATACGGTCTCGCGAAAAGCGCGTGGCGCATCAAAAAGGACGGCGCGCTCCAATGGGACATTGCCGCCCCTCCCAACACCACGTTGACCGTTGTCCCGCCGACTGGCTGGAAGGTCACGGCTGGCCAGGCAGGAGAACTGCCCTGCGGGAAGTATCGCCTGACGCTACGCGCCGAAGAGAACTGAAGCGGGATGGAATCCTGAATAGTTACAGTCCCCAATCGAAAAACAGTGGAAGTGTGCTATATTACTTTGCAACCTCCAGTTCCGAACTGGAGGTTGCAA
>JAFRLP010000157.1 GCA_017431185.1 Victivallales bacterium
CCCCGGAAATTGGAATTGCCAATGGTATTGCAAGCAGGAAAAACCTTCAAATACCAGACTGCTCGCGAAGCGCTTCTGCGAATGATAACGGAGCGTCGCATGCCGATGCGCGCCGTGTTGCCGTCTGAACAGGAGTTGGCACGGCTTCTGAAGGTATCGCGAAATACGCTGCGCAATGCGCTAGCCGTTTTGTGCAAGGAGGGAGTATTGGAGAAGCGCAATGGTCATCCAGCGGTTGTCCTGCAAGGGGCGCCACTGCCTTTCCAGCGTCGCATGGCCTGGCTGACAATCGGGTCGGGCACACTGTTTGAAAATGTTTTTTACCTGGAGATGTTCCAGCGGACTGTGGCGGAGGCTGCCAGTCGGGGAATCGGAATGGACATCCTGCCAGTGAATTCCCCTGAGATGCTGGAGGCGCTTCGGAAAACATTCGACTCCTACCTTGGGGTCATCATCAATGCGGCTCAATCCAGCGAACTGAACGAAACCGCCTTAAGAATGCTTTCAGGCAAGGCGGTCATTCTCGACCATTTTCCGCACACCACGCCATGCTGCCTGGTTCAAACCGACAACTATCTCGGAACACGCATGCTTTTGGCGCATTTACTGGATACCGGGCATCGGCGAATCGTGTTGATGCATGTCGGCGGGTATGACCAGGGGTACCGTCCGATGGCGGAGCGCCGCCGGGCCTACCGCGACTCCATGGCTGAACACAACCTGGAGGAACAGGTTCTCGAATCCCGCTACGCACAAGACTACTACGACCTCATCGCCTTTGTGCGCCGCAACATCCCCGTCCTGCGCAAATGTGACGCAATCTTTGCGGACGGCGACCTCCTTGCCATCATGCTGGCCACCATCCTGCCTGTTCTGGGAGTGCGGATTCCGGAAGACCTCTCCCTCGCCGGCTTTGACGGCGTACAATTCGCCTGCCATCTGCGACCAGCGCTCACCACAGTCCGGCAACCCCAGGAACGCCTGGCCGCTGCACTCATTGATACATTGTTGGATTTGGAGGCCGGCGCCATCCAGCCTGGCACGGAAACCCTGCTGGAACCCGAATTGCTGTTGGGCGAAACGAGTAGAAATCACTTGAACCAGGAGCGTCAAAATGCGTAAATCATGCTTCACCCTCATCGAATTGCTCGTCGTTATAGCCATCATCGCCGTACTCGCGTCCATGCTGTTGCCGGCGTTGGCAAAGGCGCGGGAGAAGGCACGGGCCATCGGCTGCATCAACAACCTGAAGCAGAATCTCCTGGTGGTGACGCTCTACGCGCAAGACTATGACGACTATTTCACGTTGGGCAACACCACGAAGCTTGACCAGGACCCGTACACCGACGCAAACTACACGGGAAGCCAGAATCTGATCCGCAGTGACTTCACGACCTCCACCACGACCTACATCAATTTCGGCAAGAACATCGAATTGGGGTATTTGCCGAACGCCCAAAGCGGCATGTGTCCCTCCAACAAATTGCTGTACAGTCATCCGACCCTCAAGGCATCGTACTGGAATGGTGCGATGACCTATGTTTACATCGGGGGGATGAACCAGGCGTATATGACGGGCGGAAAGGGACCGCGGCTGCGCATCTCCCAGACGCAGCCCGGACGCCACATCTTCCGTTGCCAGAAAGTGGGGGCAAGCAACAAGACAGACGAGCTGCTCGTCCACTCCAACTCTCCGCAGGGGGAAAACTGCGGTTTTGCCGACGGTCATGCCGAGTTCAAACGTCCTGACCAATACTACCTTTTCACAGCCGGCAACCGTGTGCTGGCCTTTGACTATTTCAACAACTGAAAATGAACTCCATGAGAAAACGCCTGATGCTTGCAATGCTGTTCTTGTCGCTGGCAGGGACAGCCGAGGTGCTGGTGGACTGCGACTTCACGGCGGGGGCTACCACCCAGGGATGGACGGATGTCCACCAGCATACGCCGCCAAAGGCACAGGATTACGCCTTGGCCACCGAGGAAAGTGGAACGTTTCTTCGCACCGCCCCGATTTATTTCGGGATTTCACATCGCCTGTCCCGTCCCCTGGTCTTGGATGACAAGGTTGCCAAAGTCACAGTGCAAGTGACTTTTCGGCAGCCTCAGGAGCATCGGGGGCATCCCATTGGAATCGCTCTGACCTCGCGTGAGACAGTGGCGCGGGATGCGGGACAGGCATTCTGGAAACTGCGTGACAGCGGCTTCCTGGTCAACGGCTACTCCCACAGCCTGATTAACGCAAACTGGCTTTGCTGGCAGAGGGACGGACGGCAGGTCAGGGCTCCCAAGGCGCAGGCCCCGCATAATTTGCTTCCCGCGTTGGATACCTGGACTACCTGGACTCTGGTCTATGACCATCGCGCGCGCCGCCTGGACTTCTTTAATGACTCTACGGCAGGGACGCCCTGCCATTCGCTATACGGAGTGGGTCTGGACGGAGTTGAACTCAATTCCATCTGGATTTCCGCCTGGGGGACAGAATATCGCTCCGTAAAAGTCACTGTGGAGAGCAAATGAGAGGTCTTGCCATGAGAAGATTTGCTTTCGTCCTGTTCATGTTTGGCGCGGTCTGCCTTCCTGCAGTCGAATTGGTCAGGAACAACTTGCCCTTGGCTCGCATTGTGCTGGCGGACAAACCAACCAAAGTGGCTCAATTTGCGGCTGCCGAACTGGCCTATCATGTGAAATTGCTGACGCGGGCGGAGTTGCAAGTGACGAGTTGGAGTACGGCGGGGGCCTCCGCTTCTTCCATGCCTACAATATACGTGGGCGCAAGTCCCGCCACGAAGAATATTCGTCCCTTCCAAAGCCAAGAATATCTGGTCAAAGTTTCTGGAAACAGCATCTGGCTGGCGGGACGGGACGCCCCGGACACCGATGCCTTCGACTACGCCAATCCAGCCACTTTTCCCGATCCCTGGAAGGAGCAGGGCACGGCCTACGCCGTCTATGATTTTCTGGAGCAGTTGGGGGTTCGGTGGTATCTGCCGACAGAGTTGGGCGTGGCGGGGCCATACGGCCCGAACCTGACGGCCACTGACATGGAGCGCCGCCGCCACCCCACGCTGGAGATGCGCAACATGTTCCCGCTGAACATCCCCGCCGACCTATGCGGGGACACCATCCGCAGCGCCGACAGCCGAAAGAAGCTGAATCAGCGTGACGCACGGCTCTGGTACCTGCGCCGTCGCCACGGCGGACACCGGGTCGTCATCAACCACTCCTTTTACACCTGGTACGGTCGTTTCTGGCCATCCCGACCGGAACTTTTCGCACAAGGGTACCATGATGAACGCCCCACCCAGCTTTGCTACACCAACCCTGCCACCATCGCGCAGGTCGTGCAGGATGCCCGTGATTTCTTTGACGGGCGAAAGCCAGCTCATCAACTGGTCAGCAATGTGCCTGTCGGGTTCCAGTCGGATGTATTTCCCGTGTTTCCCATGGACAACCGTGCATTTTGCCGTTGCGAAAACTGCCGTCGGCTTCTGCCGACCAAGCCCACGCGCGGCATAGGACAATTCTCCAACGATTTGTCCAGCGAGTATATGTTCCGTTTTGTGAACGAAGTGGCCAAGGAGGTCAAGAAAAGCCATCCAGGCAAATGCATCGGCGCAGGCGGATATGCGGGCTTTGCCTATCCGCCCAAGGAGGTGGAGCTTGAGGACAACATCATGGTCATGCTCTGCCTTCATACCCGTTCGAACAATCCTCAGGAGCAGAGCAATGACCGTGCCATTCTGGATGCTTGGCAGAGCCGTTTCCCCAAGATGAAGAAGTTCATTTGGGAGTATTGGTGTTTCCCAAGCCAACAGGCCAGTCACCAGCAGACTCGGCTTTTCCCTGCGTTCTTCGCATCTCGCATTGGCGGATTGTTCGCCGATTACCGACGCCACGGGATGACAGGCATGTTCTGGGAGCCGTCCTATCTTCCCGAGGGACAGCACAGCGTGCTTTTCGACCAGGTGGAGGGGCACATCAACTGGTCACTGGCCTGGGACGAGTCCCGGGACCCGGCACGCCTTCTGGAGGAATTCTTCCCTCTGTACTACGGCCCGGCAGCAGCGCCGATGCGGGAATGGTACCGCATGGCGGAGGCCATCTACGCACAGCCAGTCACCTGGCGGGCGCAGACCGACTCCATCGCCTGGAACGAACTGGGCACTGCGCCGCGCATGAGACAACTTGGCGAACTGGTAGAGCAGGCGCGAAAACTGGCCGTGGGGGAGCCGTGGCAAAGTCGCTTCGCGCTGTTTGACAAGGGTGTCTGGCAGTACATGGTCAAGGGAAAGGCGCGCAATGAGGAACTCGATGCACTCCGTGCGCCCTCGATGCAGCAATGCGCCATCCCGTTTGTGCATTGCCAAAAGCCAGGAGACCCGCAGGGCGTGGACTGGAAGCAGGCCGCTCATCTTTGGCTGTACGGGGGGCTGAGGGCTGAAAAGGCCTCCCTGAAATTGGATGTCATGCTGGCACATGACGGCGAATGGCTCTACTGCACCGCCTTGGAGAGGCAGTGCGACCTGGGCAAACTGCGTCAGAACAACCTGGTCTGGCTCAATGACGAATGGGAATTCTTCTTCGCACCCAGCCGTGGTGTGCCTTTCCGTCAGCTCGGCATAGACGCATCCGGCAAACACGCGGCTGTGATTGACGAAGGCACCGCCACGACGCCTTGGCAATTTCCTGGTCACATCCGAAAAAATCAAGGCGACGACTGGTGGAGCATCTCGTTTGCCGTCCGTTTTGAGGATTTGCAGGTCGGACTGAAGACAGGCATGATGTTTTACGGCAACGTCATACGTTCCAGCAACACCCAGGCGAAAGGGGTTTGGGTTCCCACCTTCTCAGGTTACAAGAACCCCTCACGATTCGGGGAATTCTATCTGCGGAAGCCTGGCGACAGAGAGTGACCATGGGCGAAAAGC
>JAFRLP010000158.1 GCA_017431185.1 Victivallales bacterium
AAGAGAGTAGTTATGATTACAGCCCAATCTGTCACGAAGAAGTTTGGGTCTGCGACGGCTGTGAAAGGCGTCTCGTTTGAGGTGCATTCCGGCGAGGTCCTGGGATTTCTGGGACCCAACGGCGCGGGCAAATCCACCACCATGCGAATGCTCACGGGATACCTCCCGATGACCTCGGGACGAATCGTCATCAACGGCCACGATATCGAGGAGGACCCCATCGCCGCACGAAACTCCATCGGATACCTCCCCGAAAATGCACCCAGTTACTCCGATATGACCGTTCGCGGCTTCCTCGCGTTCTGCGCCGAGGCACGGGGACTGCGCGGAAAGGCGCGCCAGGAGGCCGTCGAACGTGCCGTTGCCACCTGTCACCTCGAACCCGTCCTGCGACAAACCATCGACACCCTTTCCAAGGGATACAAGCATCGCGTCTGCTTCGCGCAGGCCATCCTGGCAAATCCCCCCATCCTTGTCCTCGATGAACCGACCGACGGATTGGACCCCAACCAGAAACTCGAAATGCGTTCCCTCATCCGTGAAATGGGGCGCAACAAGGCCATCATCGTCTCCACGCACATTCTGGAGGAGGTCGAGGCCATCTGCACGCGCGTCATCATCATCGACCGCGGAACCATCGTCTTCAACGGCACTCCCGAGGAACTGCGGCAACGTTCGGCGGACGCCGGGATCGTTCAGGTCCGGACGCACGTCGCTCTGGCGGACGCGCAGGCCGCGGCAAAGTCGCTTCCCGAGATCAAGTCTGTCGGCATGACGGAAGAGGGCGGGCACCCGCTGCTGCTGTTCAAGCCGTCGGGCAAGACGCCACTGGCGCTCATCGTCAAGAAAATGTTTGATGAGAAGGGGTGGCAGTTCACCGAACTGGCGACGCGTCAGGGTCGGTTGGATGACGTCTTCCACGCCATCACCTCGGGCGAGACCGACAAGAAAGAGGAGGCGGCAAAATGAAAAACATCTGGACCATCGCCAAGCGCGAACTCGCGGGATACTTCACCTCGCCCGTCGCATACGTATTCATTGTGATTTTCCTGCTCCTCATGGGGTTCTTCACCTTTATGATGGGCGGATTCTTCCGCTTCAACGAAGCCTCCCTCGCCACTTTCTTCATCTGGCATCCTTGGCTTTACATGCTTCTCGTCCCCGCCATCGGTATGCGTCTCTGGGCAGAGGAACGCCGCCAGGGAACCTTGGAACTTCTGCTGACCATGCCGGTCACCGTCAACCAGGCCGTCTTTGGAAAGTTCCTGGCCGCCTGGGTCTTCCTGGGATTTGCGCTTCTGCTGACAATTCCCATGCCGATTACCGTCTGCTACCTCGGCGACCCCGATGTCGGCCCGATGGTCACAGGGTACCTGGGAAGTTTCCTCATCGCGGGCGCGTACCTGGCGGTCAGCGGTATGACCTCCGCATGCACGCGCAACCAGGTCATCAGTTTCATCACGAGCGTGGTCATCTGCCTGCTGCTCGTGCTGGCAGGGTACCCGCCTGTCACGAACCTGCTGCTGGGCTGGGGGGCACCGAACAACGTCATTCAGTTCGCCTCCGCCTGCAGCGTCATGTTCCATTTTGAGAGCCTGCAGCGAGGCGTGATCGACTTCCGCGACCTGCTTTATTTCGCGTCGGTGATGGCCTTCTGCCTGTTCACGACGAATGTCATTCTCAAGAACCAGCGATAAGGGAGGCAACGCCATGTCTGACAAACAATCCAAAACCATGCGAACCGGGCTGGCTGCCGCCATCGCCGTCGTAGTCGTCGCCGCCATTCTCATCCTTCTCTGCAGCCTCTTCCAAAACACCAACTGGCGCCTGGACTGCACCGAAGGCAAAATCCATACCTTCTCGGACGCCACCATCCAGACCCTCAAGAACCTCAAGAAAAACGTCAACATCAAGTTCTACTACTCGAAGGATGTTGCGGAGATGCCGGTCGTCCTCAAAAACTACGCCGCCCGCATCGAGGACATCCTTCGCGAATACGAAATCCATGGGGACGGACACATCCGCGTCTCCCGCCTCAATCCAAAACCCGATACCGATGCCGAGGATTCCGCAAATCTTGACGGCATCTCCGGGCAGCCGGGCGACGCCCTTGGCCTCGAAGAGAACATCTATCTCGGCATCGCAGTCACCTGCGCCGACCATACCGAGGCACTCCCATTCCTTTCCCCTGAACGCGAAAATCTCCTCGAATACGACCTCACGCGAGCCATCATCGCCGTCTCCAATCCCGTCAAGCACAAACTCGGCGTCATGTCTGCCATGCAGGTCTTCGGGGGAATCGACGATCCTGCCGCGATGATGCAGGGGCAGGGCGGCATGAAGCCCGCCTGGCTCATCATCAACGAACTCAAGAAAACCTATGACGTCAGTCAAGTCGACCTCGAAGTGGCGGAAATCCCTGCTGACATCGATATGCTCCTCGTCATCCACCCGCGCGGCATCTCCGAAAAGACCCAGTTCGCAATCGACCAATTCGTGCTCCGAGGTGGACGCCTCATCGCGTTCGTGGATCCGATGAGCCTTGCCGACATGCAGAGCCAGCCGCGGCAGCAGATGCAGTACATGCCGCCAACCGCCTCCTCCAATCTTGACAAGTTGTTCGAGGCCTGGGGGGTCACGTTCTCGCCAGACGAGGTCGTGCTGGACCGCGAACGGGCGACGGTCGTGCGCGCGAATGCGCGTTCGGCACCCGAACCGGTCCCGAACGTGCTTAGTCTTCTCAAGGATGACATCACCCAGGGCGACCCCGCCACGGCGCAGATTGCAACCTTGATGATGCTCAATGCCGGTTCCTTTGGCGGCAAAGCCCCCGAAGGTCTGACTCGAACCGTGCTGCTCAAGTCTACGACGGAATCGCAGACGATGGACAAGTACATGACCCAGCGCAATCCCTCGGATTTGATGCGTGACCTTGCGCCCGACGGGACCTCCAAGGAACTCATCATCCGCCTCACAGGTACCTTCCAGACCGCATTCCCCAATGGCGCTCCCAAGGAAAAGGAAGAGGGCAAAGACGAGGCAAAGAAAGAGGAGGCAAAGGCGGAGGAGGCAAAGGCGGAGGAGAAGCCTGCGCTGACCAAGTCGGAAAAGCCAGGTGCCGTGGTTCTGGTTGCGGATTCGGATATGCTGTACGACCCGTTCTGCGTGCGGCAGGGCAACATCTTCGGACAGTCGTTCTACCAGCCCATCAACAACAACCTGGCATTGGTGCAGAACCTGGTGGAAGCACTGTCGGGAGACGTGGTGCTGTTTGAAATTCGTTCGCGTGGCGTGACCCCCCGCCCGTTCACGCGCGTCCGCGAGATGGAAAATGCCGCGGCGGAGAAGTACCGCAGCGAAATCCAGAAGTTTGAGGGCGAGGTCGAGAAGTTCCAGCAGGAAATCCGCGACCTGCAACGCAATCGCAAGCAGGGCGACGCCGAGTTGCTCTCGCGCGAGCAGAAGGACGCCGTCGCCCGCATCCAGAAGAAACAGGCGGAGGCGCGCCGCAACCTCAAGGAGGTTCGCAAGCAGCAGCGCAAGGACATTGAGGCGTTGGAGAATCGCATGATGCTTGTGAACATCGCGCTGATGCCTGCGCTCGTGGTTCTGTTCGGAATTGCGTTGGCCCTGTTCAAACGCATGGGAGGTGCTTCCAAATGAAAACCAAACAATTGCTCGTGCTCATAGCGGTGGCGGTCCTTTTGGCAGTCGTCGCCATCCTCAAAAATCGCAAGAATGACGCAACTTGGCGCGAAAGCCGCTCCCTCAATGCGGAAACCATCCTGCCAGACTCCTTTGACACCGAGAAAATTGCCTCCATCATCATCTCCCACGATGGAACGGCTTGCACCCTCCAGCGCGCCGAAAAGGGCTGGAAAGTTCAGGAACGCGCAGGATATCCTGCCAACATCAACGACCTCAGCCAATTTATCGTCGACCTGAGTCAGACTCGCGTCGCACAGACTTTGAGCCTCTCAAAAGACCAGGCGGCCGATTTGAAACTGGAAGGACCGGACGCCGTCAAAGTTCAATTGCTTGACGCCGCCGGCAAGCAACTCGCGATTTTCCTGTTCGGAAAGAAACTCGAGCGCGAGGCTCCCCAGGGTTCCGAGATGAATATGTACGGCATGGCGGGGAATGTCCCTGTGGGGCGCTACCTCCTGCTTCCAAATTGCTCCTTCGCGCTCGTTTCCAACACCTTCTCGCTCGTCGACAATCAGGCAATCGACTGGTGCGACAAGGAGTTCTTCAAAATCTCCGCCCTCAAGACGGGTACTCTCAGCAGAGATGATGAGCCGCTCTGGTCTGTTTCCCGCAACGGTCAGTCCGATGAACTTTCCCTCCTTGGGGAGATCCCTGCAGAAAAGGAAATCGATTCCTCCAAACTTGCCTCCATCAAAAACGCCTTCTCCTGGATTCATTTCAATGATGTCGCGCCTGCCTCGGCTCCCGCGAAATCTGTCGGAATGGAGAAAACCAAGGTGTTTACGGCCACGGACTTCGATGGCTTTGTCTATGTCATCACGCTCGGTGAACCTGTCGATTCCAAGCAGTATCTCAAGGTGCAGGTCTCCTGGAACGGTGCTACCAAGCGCGAACCAGTCAAGGACGAAAAGCCCGAAGATGCCGCAAAGGCCGATGAAGAGTTTGCCAAGAAGGTCAAGGAAAACCAGGACAAGGCTGCTTCCTTGAACGAACGCCTCTCCTCCTGGTACTACGAGGTCGGAACCTCTTCCCTCGCAGGGATTGATGTGGCACGCGACGCTCTCCTCAAGGACAAACCCAAACCTGCCCCCGCTCCCGATCCCAAGGCCCCAACCCCGCCTGCTCCCACTCCTTCCCCCGCAAACTAACAGTTGCCTAGTGGCCGCGCGGAGCGCGGCCTGCAAAACCGATAGAGGGGCACGCACCGCTGTACAGGTTGTACGCTCCTTTTTCCCTTGCTAGTCGGCAGGGGCACGTCCACAGGGGCATGGCTCGGGGGCACGGTCTGGCACCACTGGCCGCGTCGGCGTTGTTCTAGTGCGGCCGGTGCCAATTTACTATTTTTTACAATTTTTGCGCCAACTCTGCGTTTATAGGGCAAAGCACATCCAGACCAGAGCACTTGCCAAACAGGAGCCACAACCATGAAACACCTCATTCCATTGATTGCACTTTTGTCAGCAGCAAGTTTGTTTGCGCAGGAAGTTGAATGCGTGGACAACATGTGCGCCATCCCTTCCGAGCAGACCGCCAGCAAGGCGGAAACTTCCACTGTGCCCGACTTCATCTGCCTGTCGCCCGTGGCAGAAGTCAAGGTGGAACCACTTCCCCAGAAGCCGAGACTGAAGACACTCGACGGCAAGACCATCGCCATTGTCGGCGGTAGTTTCATGGCTTCTGTCACCCATCCCGAGTTGAAACGACTGATTCAATCCGAGTTCCCGAAGGCGAAAGTCTATCTTTTGAATGAAATCGGTTCTGCAGGACCCTATCCGCGTCCCGGTGTCATTCGTCGTGAAAAGGACGAGTTCCAGCGACGTCTGAAGGAGTTCCGCGTGGACGCGGTCATTTCGGGCAACGGCGGGTGCGGCCTTTGCACCCCGAAGGAGGCCGGAAGCTGCATCGCGGCGGAGGTTCTGGGCATCCCGTCCGTGATGATTGCCGCGCCAGGTTTTGTGAAGCAGGCAAAATCGACCGCTGCCACGGCGGGCATCGCTGTCTTGCGCGTCGCCGAATATCCGGGTTCCTTTGCCTCCCACACCAAGGAAGAACTGCGCAATAACACGCGAAAAATCCTCTGGCCGCAGATTAAAAAGGCCTTGACTGAACCCATCCGGACCGAAGAAAGCGCCTCCTATCAAGCCGATGGCAACTCCATCGACCTCTCCGGCTCCTTCGAGGAAATCCAGCGCATCTTTCTGGATTCGGGCTGGACGGACGGTCTGCCCATCATTCCTCCCACGCAAAAGGCCGTGGCGGAGTTTTTGAAGTTCACGGATCGCAAGCCAGACAGTGTGGTGGGAGAGATTCCGCCAGCGCAGCGTTCGGTTACGGTGCGTCATGTCGCGGTGAATGGTGTCATGTCCGGGTGTCCGCCCGAGTTCATGCCTGTCCTGCTGGCCTTTGCCGAGGCGATGAAGGACGGCAACTTCCGACGCACGCTGGTCTCCACGCACGCCTGGACCCCATACTGCTGGCTGAACGGACCCGTCGCCCGCCAACTGGGGCTGGACAGCGGTCAGGGCGAAATCTCCGAGCCGAAGAACGCCGTGTTGGGACGTTTCATCAGCCTGGCCCTTCTCAACCTCGGCGGCTACCGCGTCAAGGAGAACCGCATGGGAACCTTCGGCTACCTGACGCCCTGGTGCCTGGTGGAAGATGACCAAGCCGCTCTTGCGGTCGGTTGGAAACCCTATCACATGCAACGCGGATTTGGCGTGAATGAATCGACGCTTTCCGCCGCCTCTGCCATCAACTGGGGAAACAATCTCGTTCCTGCCACCTCGGAAGCTGTGAAAATCAAGGACATGATGGCCTGGGACGCTGTGGAGAAGCAGCAGATGGCGGTCGGCAGCGGCATGCCTTGCGTCTATCGAACCTTCCTGATCACGCCCGATGTCGCAAAGGCGCTTGCGGCCTCCTATTCCTCGAAGGACGAACTGGAAAAGGCACTTGTGGAGACTGCGCGCGTCCCGTTGGCGCAGAGAGCGTTTGCCAACTACTGGGGCAATCCTGGCAGTTCCTTTGATGGCGGAAAGGCCTCTCTGGCACGTCATCAGGCAAGAATTGCACAAGAAGAACAAGCGGCGACGACGGCGACCCCGCCCTGGCTGGAATGGACTGGTGCCAAGACCGTGGAGACTGTCCCCACGATGCAGGATGGCAAGAGCATTTTCCTGGTCACGGGCGACCCGACCCGCAACAAGGAACTGTGCCTGCCCGGCGGCGGTTCCGCTACCGTGAAAATCGTCTTGCCGGCTGCCTGGGACACCCTCATGGCCGAACGTGGATACAAACCGCTGTCCAGTTTCTACCTGAAATCCGACTTGCGTCCAGATCGTCCGAAGCCTCTTCCCAAAGGCTATTCCCGACCTGGTGTGCGGGGGGACCGTCAGTACGGCAATTCTCCGCAAAATGGTCCCAGACCCAGCGGTCAGGGTGACCGGCAGTACAATCGTCCACCCCAGGGCGGCGGCAATGGGGAGAACAATCGAATGAATATGAACCGCCGCCGTAGAACGCCCCAGCAATAACGGCGCAACGTTCCCAATTCCCCTGAGAGGTAGTTGCAAAACTCTTTTTTGAGTCCACAGAACACACAGAACACACAGAATGCAATCCGCCGCTTCGCGGCGGCTTGCACTTTGTATTTTGTTTTATATCAAGTATTTGGCCGCGCGTAGCCGGACAAACAGGTCTGTGTATTCTGTGTGTTCTGTGTACTTCGAAAGAGTTTTGCAATTATCATTATCTCCTGAAACAATCGCGGCCCCCTGGATTTTACCAAGGGGCCGCAGTTGTTTTGGGAAAATGCTTTGTCGGATTCGCTAGCAGGATTTTCCGGCTTCGTAGGCTTCTTGGAACACGGGCAGTGAGCGGACCTCGCCCTTTTCGTAGGCCCCCGTGCCGTAGAGAACGCCACGCTCAATGGAGCCTTCCATGCAGTCCCGCATAAAACCTCTGAGACCTTCCAACGTGGCGGACATCATCTCGTGGCTTTCGTCCGCGGCCGTGATGACCAGCCAGAACTCCGTGCCCCGGAAGCGGCCGAAGTCGTCCCAACGTGAAACGGAGCGGTCAATGAGTGCCTTGAGTTGCGCGTCCATCGAATAAAAATAGACGGGCGTGGCCAGGACGATGACATCGGCGGAAAGCATCTTTTCAACGAGTTCGTTGGCGTCGTCGTTCTGGAAGCATTTCTTCAGTTTCTGGCAGGCATAGCAGCCTTTGCAGAAGCCTACGTTCTTCTCGGCCAGGCGAATCTTCTCGACATCATGACCTGCCTCGATTGCCCCGCGCGCAAACTCGTCACAGAGCAAATCGGAGTTGCCGCCCTTGCGGGGCGACGAAGAGAGGATGAGAACTTTTTTCATGTTATGGATTCCTTTTGTGGTGAGGTATCGTTTTGCTCGGTTTCCCCTGAATCATGGGCGCGCTTTCGGCGAGTTCAGGGAAACGGTCACATTTCCTTTTCCAACGACTTTCGCCAGCCCTTGCGCGTCGTTGATATGCCCAAGACGGGTATATGAGTATGGGGTGCCAAATGTCTTATAGAACAAGACTAGGCAGTCGCTTCCCCATAGCATCAGATCGCCGGCTTCGATAGTGTGAACTTTTTCCGCCTTTGCGGGAAGGGGCTTGTCCAGATTGGCGTATTTCTCGTTTCCGTTCAATTCCGTCATATCCAGATGGAGTGGCAGCCGTTTGGCTAATTCCCGCGCGGCCTCGGTGTCGGCAAGGGAAACGGTGAAATTGGTGTCAGCAATGGCAAGAACCATGGTGTGCTGTCGTTGTGTCATCTTATCCTCCCGTATGCTTGCGTTGGATTCCTGCGGTGGGGCTTCTGGTGTCACCTCTGGCTGCCGTGAGCAGGCGATGAGCAGGAGGAACGATGCCAGGTACAGAACGAACGTGATTCGTGGCAGGGAGGCGTTGGGAGAGTTGCCATTTAGGACAAGCATCTTCATGAAGCGTCCCTTATTTCAGATTCTTGCGGTAGAAATCGGCAAGTTTGTCAAAGGGGATGATGTTCAATTGGTCGTAGAGGTCGCAATGGCTTGCGCCAGGGATGATCATCAGTTCCTTGTTGTCGCCCTTGAGCATTTTGAATGCGGTTTCGCCGAAGTAGCGGCTGTGCGCCTTCTCACCGTGGACAACTAGCACAGCACTTTCGATCTCGCCCGCATACGCCAGCAGTTTTGCGTTTAGGAAGGAGAGGGCGGAGGTGACATTCCAGCCGCCGTTGGAGTTCAGGGAACGCGGATGGTAGCCGCGCTTGGTCTTGTAGTAGTCGTAGTAGTCCTTGACGAATTGCGGCGCGTCCGCCGGGAGGGGATCGACCACGCCGCCGCCGAGTTTATAGGTCCCGTTGCGGAAGTCTTCGATGCGTTGCGCATTCATCGCGACACGCTTCTCATGACGCTTGGCGGCACTGTCCTCCTGGTCGAAGTAGCCATTGGCGGTGACGCGGGTCATGTCGTACATCGTGGAGGCGATGGTTGCCTTCACGCGGGTGTCAATGGCCGCCGCATTGAGTGCCAGGCCGCCCCAGCCGCAGATGCCGCAGATGCCGATGCGCTCCGCGTCCACATCGTCGCGGGAGATGAGATAATCGACGGCGGCCTGGAAATCTTCCGTGTTGATGTCCGGCGAGGCGACATAGCGGGGCTGGCCGCTGCTTTCTCCCGTGAAGGAGGGATCGAAGGCAATGGCGAGGAAACCGCGCTTGGCGAACTCCTGCGCGTAGATGCCAGAGGACTGTTCCTTGACCGCCCCGAAGGGACCCGACACCGCGATGCCCGCGAGTTTGCCCTGGGCGTTCTTCGGCTTGTAGACGTCGGCCGCCAGCGTGATGCCAAAGCGGTTCGGGAACGTGACCTTGCTGTGTTCCACTTGGTCGCTCAGCGGGAAGATTTTGTCCCATTCCTGGGTCAGTTCAATGCTTTTCATGGATGGACACTCCTTGCATGTGGTTTTGAGATTGCAGCAGCCAGTGATTGCCAAAACGAGGGCCGACAGAGACAAAAGCAGCGTTTTTTTCATGGAGCGGAATTCCTTTGGTGGTGGCATGCCGTCGCATTCGGTTTGCATCGTGTAGGAAATGTCGTCACATTCCCCTCTTTTTCTGTAACACTCATTAATATATTGGGCAGTTATGAAATAGCAAATACTTTGTTTTTATTGGTATCCATGCTTGAAAGGCATAACAAGTGGGGTATAGTACCTCTATGGAAAAGGAAGAGGGAATTGCAAAACTACCGCCCAATCGCCAATACGCAGCAAGCGAGAACGAAGTGCGAAAGCGAAGCGTGGTGACCACGCTGAGTTTGAGCGAGGAAGCCAGCGCCTCGCCGTGAAGTCGGTTGGGATGAGAGTTTTGCAATTCCCTCGGAAAATTGGAGTAAGTTATGGAACTGCGAGTGTTGAAATACTTTCTGGCGGTGGCACGCGAGAAAAGCGTCACGGGAGCGGCGCACCGACTGCATGTCACACAACCGACTCTTTCCCGCCAGTTGAAAGACCTTGAGGATGAACTTGGGCAGAGGTTGTTCATTCGCGGCAGCCACCACGTCTCGCTGACCGCCGAGGGAATGCTGCTGCGACAGCGGGCTGAGGAAATCATGACGATTGTCGACAAGACGCGTTCCGAGTTCCGTACACGGCATCGGATTGCGGGAGATGTCTATGTGGGTGGTGGGGAAAGCGAGGCGATGTCGCTTCTGGCGGAGGTTATTCGTGATGTGCAGGAAAGCCATCCTTCCATTCGTTTTCACCTATTCAGCGGGAATGCGGAGGATGTCATGGAACGACTGGACCGCGGGACGCTGGACTTCGGGGTGCTGATTCAGCCTGTGGATATTTCGAAATACGACGCGCTGGCACTGCCACACAAGGATGTCTGGGGCCTGCTGATGCCGAGTGGTCATCCGCTGGCGGCGAGGAAGGGAATTGCCCCAGAGGACCTGAATGGCATTCCCCTGATTCTCTCGCGCCAGATCATACAGTATGGAACGGAGGAAAATCCCTGCCTGCAATGGCTCGGGAAGCCTGTATCCAAACTGGACATCGCCGCGACCTACAATCTCATCTACAATGCGGCGCTGCTGGTGCGTGCTGGTGTCGGCTGCGCGGTCACGCTGGACCATCTGGTGCCGACTGGCGTGAAATCGGGACTGACCTTCCGTCCGTTTGTCCCGAAACTGGTGTCTGCCCTGGACATCGTCTGGAAAAAAGGGCAGTATTTCTCCCCCGCCGCCACCGCATTCCTGGACGCTCTCCAGAAATGTCTGGTTCACGATAAGTGACGAGCGTTATCTGCTGGAAGCCCCCTGCGGCGTTTTGGCGTTTGGACGGTAGCTTTGCCATTCCCTCTTCGAATATGCTCAGCTTGTTACTCCCGAAGAAACTATGGGTTCCCTTTGAGGACGGTTAAGATGCCGCTTCCACTGATGCCGTAGGCCTGCGGGACATCGTCTTCCAGCAGGACGCGGAGATACTCCTCCATATGCGGGGCGAGACCGCCGCCGCGCATTTCGTCGAGCGTCATCCACTCCATTTGCCCCTCGGCGGAGGAGTTGAGTTTCCCCGTATAGGAGCTGGTGCGGAACATGAAGACGATGTACTTGGAGTTGGCTTCGACCTCGGCCGGCGAGTCGTCCGTTCGTGCGCCGATGGTCTCCCACTCCACTACGCCGCACATCCGCAGGTTCGAGATAACCAACCCCGTCTCCTCGCGGATTTCGCGAATGGTCGAGGCCGTGATGGACTCCCCGGCTTCGACGTGCCCGCCTGGGAACGTCAATCCGCACCAAGGGTTTGTCGCCTTCGGCAGACGATGCTGCACGAGGACGCGCCCAGTTGCCTTGTCCTCGATCATACACATATTGCACAGAGTGGTGTTCATTGTCCATCCTCTTTGATTTCCGAGGCGAGAGTGGGCAGCCGTTTTTTCACTTCGCATTCCCAGAGGACAATCACCCGCCAGCCTGAGGCCTCCAACGCGGCATGTTCCTTCTTGTCACGCGCGACATTGCGAGCGAATTTCGCTTGCCAGAACTCCACGTTGGACTTCGGCATCGTCGCCGTCTTGCAACCTTCGTGACGGTGCCAGAAGCAACCATTCACAAAGATGACCGTATGCCACTTGGGAAGCACGATGTCGGGATGCCCGGGCAGTTTGGAGGAATGGAGACGATATCGGAAGCCCAAAGCATGCAGGTGACGACGCACGACCATCTCCGGCTTCGTATCCTTCGACCGGATATGGCTCATCACCTCGCTGCGCTTCTCTTTCGTTAAGGTGTCCATCTATCTGCTAGACCTAGATGTGTAACTTGACCACCAGCGATTTCTGAAAACGGTTATTGGTTTTTCAAAATAGTTATCGCAATTTCTGCATTCAAGGATACTCCATAAAGGTTTGGACTGTTTTTTAGATCTGATTGTTGATTTCATGGTTATGTCTTCTATGCTCCTTTTGAGTATTCAAAAACTTCCGCCGGTAAATCATATTCCATTTCGAAGTCGATGCCTATCGGTGCCTCATTTTCGTGGGAGAGAATACTTTTGACGGGACCAAGAAACGTATAGAAGGCATTCGTCGGGTTAAGTTCATATTCTCCCGTAATATCACGGCGGACCGTTTTACTGTGACGTATGAAAAGCATCTTTCGAGAACGATTCGTGAGATAACGCTTCCCCTCATCAGAAATAAGAGTTGTTCGGCCTGGTGTTTCCCAATGGAATATCTGAGGGGACTTCGCATAATCATGGTACATGGTTGAGGGAGAAAACTCTGCTTCTGTTTTACGAATTGTAATAAAAAATGAATCAAGGTTCCGTTCTCGATTAAAATCCGTCCCTGACATGATAACACTACCGCTTCTTCCAATTGCCGCGGAGATTTGTTTGCCGCTGTAACTACGATGCAATTCGAGGAACTTGCTGGTTTCTGGAAAAACAACAGAACGTAATGGCTCAATTCTGGCCATTCTCCATTGCAAGAACTCAAGCATGTCCTTAAGCATCCCCCGTTTTGAGACGAACTCTTTCCAGAGCTCATCTGTTTTCTGAAGTACGACCTTAGGATAAAATGCGCTTAGCAAAAAGAACTTGCACATGCGAATGTCATTTTCTGGCATTCCATATGTTTCTCCTCTTAAAATATGCGCCCAATGATGAATCATTAGCAAGCTATCATTCTGTGCAATAATGTTAAATGCTTTACCAGAATCTTCTTCGAACAGTTCATGATGCAACGCAGTAGCATTCAATATGGCTGGCCTGGCTTGTCTGAAAATGGGAGCAGGTGCGTCCACAGAAAGTTCATCCATCATTTCGGATAAACTCAAATCACTTCCATGATTTTGGATGCAAGCAATCAAGTGCCTTCTCAATGCCTGACCTTGAAGGGCCGCAGTAAAATCACGAATATTCTTAAGGACCTTTTCACGGGCGAGTTTTGTCAAGGTGATGGAACATCCTGCTGGAAGGAAGGGCATTCCCATTTCTATCTGTTTTATGATTGGGATGTCCTTGCGAGTTGACATTTGCATATAACGAGAAAAGCCGTTGAATCCCTTATTGTGGTTGCCTACGAAATCCAGCACCATGAGCTCTCGTTTGTCATATTGTATCGGCGCGATACGTAGACCTCTGCCAAGTTGTTGGATGAAAACCAGTGGACTTTGCGTTGGCCGCATCATCAATATGGTATTGACACATGGAATATCAACGCCTTCATTGAACAGGTCTGCCACAAATACGAGTTTAATTCTAGGCGGAAACGTAGTCATGTCATTAATGATTCTCTTACGTTCTTCTTGGGAAGAAGAACCACATAATAATGCAGAGCTGACGCCATGCTCATTCATGAAATCACAGGCTCGCTGTGCATGCTTTAGACCAGCACAGAATCCAATGCCACGCAATGTATCCGTACTTTGGACATATTCTGATAATGTGTTAAAAACATGTTGAAGATGCTGTCCATTTTGTTCAATTGCAACTTCGATTTCCTTTTCTACTGCTGCCTTGTTCTTCCAGTCAATTCCTGTGAAATCCGTGGTATCGTCAATGCCAAAATAGGTGAATGGTACAATATGTCCATTTTCAATTGCCTCGGCAAGAGACAACTCATGCGTCAAACCGCCTCCAAAATCAGGGCGGATATCCTTGCCATCAGCTCTAAATGGCGTTGCAGTAATACCAAGAAGGTCCGTTTGCCCAGCGTCAATTGCGCTTCTATAATATTCAAGCAATTCTTGATAGCTTTCGGCTTGCGTGTGATGGCACTCATCCATTACAATCATATCAAAGAAATCGGGAGTATATTGCCCGTTGTCTCGAAAATGTGTCTTCCATGTCTGTGGAGTGCAGAAGATATAATTTCCATTGAGATCTGTCAATTCTTCGCCATCAGATGGAACACATCCAAAAATGTCGTTTTTCAAAACTGCCCGGTACTTATCCGCAGCGCCACGCAGGATGTCTGTCCGGTGGGCTATATACAATAGTTTGGGATAACGATTTAACGTCTGAATCTGTTTTGCATAGTCAAATGCTGCGACCATTGTTTTGCCAGTTCCTGTGGCGGAAACAATCAAATGTCGCCATTGTTTGTTTTCTCGTTCAACCGTCAGAGCTTCAAGCATTTTTACCTGATATGGGTGTGGAAGAAGAATGAATGATTTCAGAGTGTCTCTATCCGCTTCCTCATTTACAGATTTCGTAGTGACACGTGATCGTAGAAGTGCCTCTTTAATTCGTGGTAAATCCTTTTCTGAGCATACTTCGAAGCTTTGATTGTTCCAGCACAATTCAAAAGACTGTATCGTATTGTTAAACAAATATGGAAGTTCTGATTGGGATACTTTGATAGTCCATTCCATCCCAGAAGACATTGCAGGAGCAGAAAGATTGGCAGAACCGATGTAGGCAGTCCCGAAATTACTGTCTCTACGAAAAATATATGCCTTTGCATGAAGGCGTGTCTGTGAGGTATTGAAACAAACTTTTACCTCGGTATTTGGCAGTTTGAAAAGCAATTCCAATGCTTTGGAATCCGTTGCTCCGATGTAGGTTGTAGTTGCAATTCGTAATCTGGGGGAACCATCGGGATTTGCTTTTCCGCAAAAAGCTTGTAACTGAGGATAAAAAGCTTTAATCGCACTGAGTTTGATAAAGGAAACAAGCCAATCTGCATGGTCCGTTGATTCGAGTTCGATTCCAATTTCGTTCCCAAGATTTGGCGATCTCCCATCAGGTACAATCAAGGCGCACTCATCCAGTCCAGTATTTGGCCGTTTGGTACAAGTGGCATCTTTGCTGATCTTAATTTCTTTCAATACTTGGTCATCTAGTGGCAGTGCTTCCTGAGGTAATCCCCCGCGTTCTGACAATTCCCGGATTGCATTGCATAACCATGATGGCTTTTTTCGTTCGTCTTCATCAAGGGCTTCGAGCTTATCTGCTACGAAACGTTCCACTTCGTCTGAAATGGCTTTGGCAACCATACGAGATAAGAGTGCTGCATCGCCCTTTTCAAAAACGGCCCGATTTTCTAATTGGAAGGTTTGCAGTTTTTTTCGAATCTCTGGAGTGTTGAGAAGGCAGTATAGTCCAACTTTTGAAACATCGATTTTCATGCTAACTCCCATTGGAAAACAACACCATTCTTCATTCCCCTCTTAATTCAGATGTGTCCCTGAAAACTCCTTTTCGTGTCCGTCACCTGCATGATAGGGGAATGTAATAATTTTTGTGGTTGACTAACAGTCGTTGTGTGATCAAGCCAGCAATGGTGAATAATATACTGGCATTTCTATTGTTTGCTATTGATTCGTATGAGGATAATTTCTTTTCTGTCAGAAGGTGTATATTAATAGCACAATGTGTAATCCGTCACAGGAGATGAACTACTAGAGTTGGCAATCCGAGCAAGAACTACCAGGCTTCAGGCAACATCATTCACCGCTGCCAATACCATGTCCTTTCTGTTCCAAATGGTGCAGGATGGTGCTCAATGCTTTGATTGCGGAGTTCCTGTGCTCATTTTCGAGCTTGCTATGTGATTTTGCCGGTGTGAGAGTCTTTCAATTGAGGAGTGACAATGAGCAGCAATCCATATGTGATTCGATTGGAGAAGGAGGAGGAGCGGCGCGAGGTGGAGAACCTGGTACGGGAGGCGTTCTGGAACGTCTATCGTCCTGGATGTCTGGAGCACTATGTGTTGCATTGCCTGCGGGGCAATGCGGAGTTTGTGCCTGAGTTGGATTTCGTGATGGAGTTGAATGGGCGGTTGATCGGGCAGGACATTTTCATGCGTACGTTCATTCACGCCGACGACGGGCGGGACATTCCGATCATGACGATGGGACCGATCTGCATTGCACCAGACCTGCAAGGTCAGGGCTACGGTAAAATCCTGCTGGACCACGCGCTGGAGAAGGCTGCCGCGATTGGTTGCGGAGCCGTCTGCTTCGAAGGAAACATCGCCTTCTATGGCAAGAGCGGATTCACTTTTGCGCGGAACTTCGGTCTGCGCTACCACGTTCTTCCCGCCGGCGAGGACGACTCGTTCTTCCTCTGCAAGGAACTCATTCCCGGCTATCTTGACGGTGTCACTGGCGAATACGCCACGCCCCAGGGCTATCTGGTCGATGAGAAAGCCGCCGAAGAGTTTGACCGGGCATTTCCGCCCAAGGAGAAATTGAGGTTACCCGGTCAGTTGTTCTGAGCCAAGTCGAGGGAATGGCAAACAGGCTTTTGTACAGAAGGTAATTGCAAAACTCTCCTCCCAACCGCCTTCCCGGGACGGCGCGACGGCTTCCTCGCTCAAACTCAGCGTGGTCACCACGCTCCGCTTTCGCTCTCGTCCTCGCTAGCGGCGTTTTTGGGGTTGGGCGGTAGTTTTGCAATTCCCTCCAGGTCAGAATACGAACTTTTCGATTTTCATCGTTCCGGCCTGATTGATGATGGCAACGTATTTGAGGAACGGTGCCGAGGCCGAATGGTCGGCCAGTGCCTTGTCATCGCGCCAGGTTTCGCAGATGAGGAGAATGTCTTTGCGTGTTGCGCTTTCGAAGACATCGTAGGCGATGCAGCCATCCTGTTCCAGGGATGCGGCAGTCAGGGCCTTTGCGGCCTCAAGCGCCTCGGCGAGTTTTCCTTCCTTTGCCTGAAAGAAGCAGTTCAATCGAATCACAACCATCCCAAAACTTTTTTTGGAATCTCTCGGATAAAGTGGTACAGGTGTCTCCTGAGGTTTTTGGGGTTAGGCTTCCATTCCGCTGCTTTGAGGTGCAAACCTTAAACCCAGTTTTTCAAGTCATCCGTTTCGTTATGGGATGGCTGTGAAAAAAGTTCAAAAAAAAGTTGACAGAAACTTGCAAGTAAGGTAATGCATGTTATTATATAATTGGTTATGTGTTTTTGGTTGCTGTAATAAGAAAGCGAAGGGGATTCGAGATTACATAAGTTTCCTTTTTTCCTTGGACATTCTCTTTTATCCTGGGAATTGGGATTCTTTCATTCAAATGAGGTAATTGCAAAACTTCCGCCCAAATGCCAAAACGCCTCAAGCGGGGGAGAAGAGCGAAAGTGAAGCGAGGTGACCACGCTGAGTTTGAGCGAGGAAGCCATCGCGCCTCGCCGTGAAGGCGGTTGGAATGAGAGTCTTGCAATTCCCTCAAATACAGCTAGAAGGAATTGGACCATGAAATCCTCCCGTTCTGCAATTGCTTTTCTGGCTAATATTATCGTCCGTTGCTACTTGTGCGCGATGGTTGTCTGCACAGTTGGGACACCGACCATCGTCTTTGCGTCGGAAATCAATCAGAATGGTGTGCCGTTTAAGACCGCAACAACCATTGAGCAAAATGGAAATCTATTCAATATCAGTACGAAGACAACCAATCATGCAGGAGATATCGGAATCAATACTTTTGGAAGATTTAACGTCAGTCAAGGTGATACGGTCAACTTGAACTTGATCAATCAGCAGAACAAATTGGTCAATTTGGTATTTGATTCCTCTGCCACACAAATTGACGGTGTTGTGAACTCCTTTAAGAACGGGCAAATCGGCGGGAATATCTTGTTTGCGAACCCCAACGGTTTTGTCATTGGCAAAACAGGGGTATTCAATGTCGGTTCGCTGACTTTGATGACACCGACGGAAGATTCGATGAAAAAGCTCTTCGATTCCAATTCCGTCAATGGAGATATGCTGAACAGTCTTGTTTCGTTTAAGTTTAACGGGGATGATTATGTTTTGTATGATGGAAGTTCTGCGATTGCCCTGTATCCAAGTTCGATTCAAATCAACGGAACAATCAACTCCGGGTCCGGGATTGACTTGCTCAATGGTGGAAATAAGATAGAGGTTGGTGCAACCGGGGCCTTAAATGCCAATATGAACTTTAGTGGCACGGGTTCCCATGTCACGGCAACCCCGAAAAGTTCGGTAACCCCGAATACAAAATCCGGAGGTACGTACAAGTTTGCCATGGATGGGGGGAATGGCGTTGTTATCACATCTTCCAACGGGGGCGTAGACAGAGACTATTTAAGTGCCATCGTCAATCTGAGCGGTAAGGTCAAGGCGAACGGTGGCGATGTGAATATTCAGACGGAAATCTATCAAATGGACGCCAAGGAAGACGAGTCCGTTTCCCAAATCCATGTGAAGAACGGTTCCGAAGTGGAAGGAGCCGCTGTCACGATGCGTGCTTTTTCGCATATTCTCAGTGCAGATACCGACATTTTGGGGGTGTCGGGCAGCAGTTCGGATTGGCTAAACATCTTGGATGGATCGGATATTTTAAATCATTTAATCGAAGACTTTGTTCATCTTGGCGACCTCAAGACGCAAGTCACGGTGGAAGACGGGGCAAAAATCAACGCGATCGGTGACTTGACATTAAAAGCGGAAGCCACTCTGTACATCGAAGCGTATTCTGTCTTTGAAAACTTTGCCTTTAACTTGACGGATCTTGATATTTTGACCGAAGCCAGAGTCAAAAGCGGTGCGAATATCAAAGCGAAAAACTTGACGGTTCAGTCATTAACCGATTTTTATATGGCTAATAATACCATTGCATCAAGTTTGGTTGAAATCGTAGGGGATGCCTTTCGGCCATTTGGAAATTATGGTGCCTACGCCTTGAATATTTCCCTTTTGGATATGGCGAACCGAGCCATTATCGAGAACGGCGCGCGCCTGGATGTCAGTCTCGGGGTGTCGGTATTGGCCAGTATGCTGAGAGATTACATTGGTACGGTTAAAAATGGTCTTCTCCCAGTGGTTGACCGCAACAGAGGTTCGGCTGGCCTCGGTTTCAGCGTTATTGATTTTTCGGCTACCAACGAAGCGATCATGAATGCCGATCTGGCAATTGGCGATTCGCTCGTGGTGAATGCCGACTATACTGGAGGCGTTGTAAATACGATTACGGCGTGGTCTGCCGCAGCGGGTGAGGATGGCAATTTCGGCTTGGGGGGCAGAATTGCGCAAGCCATTTTGGGACATGGGAAGTTTGCCAAGGTGTTTGATTTCCTGGAAACCAGCGTAAAGTCCAGAGCCGAAGCGACGTTCAACAAGATCCAGATTGCCGGCGCCATCAATGTGGGGCTAGACGAGATTGACAATCATGCTTCGATCGGCGACGCCGAAATCTCCCTCAAGCCGACCATTACGGCGAAGAATGTCGTGGTCGGCGCGACCCTGCTTGACAACAAGAGTCAAGTCTATGCGTCTTCAGAGGCGGATAACGGCGAAACCACGACATCGGGCGCCCTGGTTGTGAATTACCGAAAAATCGATTCCAATGCCGATGTGTTTGGGGATTTGACATTGACGGGTTCGGACGCGGATCATGCTCTGGTGATTCGTTCCAAAACCGACATCCAGCATATGGAAGGCTTGTGGGATTGGTTGAAGCAATCGGCGGCCGGTTGGGGGTTGTGGGAACCGACAGAGAAAAAACCGGATGTCAAAAACGTCACCTCGTCCAATGTGGATGATTATCTGGCCCAGTATGGAATGTCAGACGATTATCAGTACACCATTGACGAAATTGGCAGGAAGATGGCATTGACAAATATGGTGAATTTCAATGACATCGGTCTGAATGGTTTATTTGGTTCCTTTGCGTCATCGCAGGCGAATGCGGCGTCCAAGGGAGGTGAAACCAAAGCGTGGGCGGGTGCGGTTTCCGTTGCGGTCACGAATGCGAGTTCGAATGCTGTGCTGGAAGACGGTTCGAACGTGAATATCCTTGCTTCGACGACTCCCGACGCGAAGCAAAACATCTTGATTGATTCGAGTTCTGTTTCCGAAGTGTGGTCGGGTGCCGTTTTGATGTCTTTGTTCAATGCCACGAGTCTGTTTGGGGGAATGACGGCACGTGACGGTGATTCGGCAGGAGGGTCCCTGTCCATTGCCGCAACCGATATCGACACAACGGCAAAAATTGGCAAAAACGTGACAATTACCGGTCAAAACAGCGATGTCACCGTTTTGGCGGAAGAGAAAGGCGAGTTCATCAATATCGGGAATGGAACGGGAACGGCGGACAATGCGGGTCTCGGCGGGGAGTTTGTCGTGTCGGCTGTTACGGGTGGCACCACCAGCGCCTCTGTGGAGAAAGGCGCGAAGATATCGCTGGCGAAAGATGTCACAGTCCAGTCTGCCCGGGATGACGTGTTTGTCAATGCGTCGTTTGCATACACGAATTCGCAGAAATCCAAGAGTTTTGGGATCAGTCCCCTGGTGGTATCGAATACGGTGAAGTCTTATGTTGCAGGAGACATTACGGCGTCGGGCAAAGTTGCGGTGGACGCGAGTTATGACAAGATCATCGTCAACTCCATCGGCAACTTCGGTATGGCAAAGATAGGAACGGATAATCCGGTTTTCACGGATCTGGAGCCTTCGGATGATTCCGACGATCTTGCGAATCTGGATGTCTTGTTTGAAGAATTGTCTGTCATTCCATCGCCAGTAGATCCATCCAAATATGTGAAGACCGATTTCTCAAGACCTTTGAACGCCACGAAGGAAACGAGCGCGTATGCAGGCAATATCATCACCAATATTTTCCTTTCGGACATCACGGCCTACGTTGACGATGATGCCAAAATCGTTGCCGACAGCTTAAAGGTCGGGGCCACGTCATCGGATTTGATTGTGGACGCCGGGGCTGTTGTTGCGGTGAACGGGAAGTCGGGCGGCGGCGCGACGATTTTGTTCGATATGAGCAAGAATCAGATTGACTCGTATATCGGCAAGGCCGTGGTCGATGTGACCAATGATTTGACGGTCAGCGCCGAGGAAGATTATACGATGATTGATGTCCAGGCGGGCATTGCGCAGGCAAAAGACAGTTCCGGTGTCGGGAACTTGTCCATAAACTTACAGTTGAATGAAATCAATGCCGGAATCAAAGACGGTGCCAAGATCAATACCAATCTGGATAAAGAGACGCAATCCGTGAAAGTATCGGCTGACCTGGAGAATCGAACCGTCAAGGCGGTGGGGGCACTTTCCATTCAGGTAGGCGGTTCTGACGCTTCGGGTGCCAAGGGTGCGACGCTTGACGCCAATGTTTATGTCAACGATGTCAACGCGTATATTGACAAAGCGGATGTCAATGCCGGCAAAAGTTTCGATGTGGCTGCGGGAAGTACCGCCACGGTCGTTGGGGTAGATGTGGCAGGGGCGGGTTCGGCAGGCGACACGGCCTATGCAGGTACGCTCGGAACCTATATTTCCAACAACAGCATTGACGCGCACATTGACGGTGCAAACATCAACCAAACGAGCGGTAGAACCAACAACTCGGCCAAGACAACCGTCAAGGGTACGAGTGACTATAGTGAGGTTGCGGTAGTCGGTACGATTGCCGGAGGGAAATCGACGGCCGCCGGTGGTTCGGTCAGTGCCAGGATCCTTGCGGACACGATAGACTCCTATGTCAAGGACACGGATTTTGACAGCGCAAGTTCTTTGAGTTTGGAAAACAACTCGACCATCCATTCGGTGGCCGTTGCCGTCGCCGGTTCGGGGTCATCCAGCGGAAATGCCGTAGATGGTGCCATCATGGTGGTTGTTGACGCCATGACGCAGAACAACTATATCGATGGTTCTTCCGTCAATGTTGATTCGATCACGCTGAAATCCAATAACGACTATGATGCCGTTGGTGTCACCGGCGCATTGGCAATCAGTGGTGGGAAGGCGGCCGTCGGCGGTTCGATCTATGTTTCCGTCACCGACAATGATCTGTATACTTATATCCATGATTCCGATGTCGCGACGCACAATGACATCAGTTTGACATCTGATGTGATGACGGACAGCCTGAGCATTATCTTTGCAGGAGGCGGCGGGAAGGGCGTGGCCGCTGCGGGCGCCGTCAGCACGGTTGTGAATTCGCCTGATGCCGAGACCTATGTTTCATCGAAAAATGGCGGCAAGAAGGCGAAATCCGTTGCCGGAAAAGTCAAAATCCATAGCCAAAACAAGGCTACGTTGGACACGATCAATGTAGTTGCCAGTGGTGGTAGCGGAAAGGCTGAGGTTGGCGCTGCGATCAATACGGTGGTTGACAGCAGCGATATCTCTGCCGGGAGCGAAAATATGGAAGTCACAGCCAGTGGTGACGTTGATGTTGAAGCGTCTTCCACAGAGAAAATCATGTCCATATCCGTTGGCGGTGCTGGGGGAAGTGGTGTTGCCGTGGCCGGTTCGGTGAATACCATGGTGATTGCGGCGGACACGGACGCCTATTTGAAAAACTCAGTTGTTGACGGGAACTCCGTCAAAGTTGCGTCATCGGGGACGACCGACATCACTGGCGGAACGGGAGCGGCAGATGTTTCAACTGGCAGTGCTGCGATCGGGGCTTCGATTGTGACAGGTGTAATTGACAATTCCGTCACGGCGGTCATTGAAGATTCCAAGGTTGATGCCAATCAAGATGTTACAGTGAACGCGGAAGCTTCTGAAACCATCGGGAAGAGCGATGCGCCGTTTATTACGATTGCCGGCGGTTTTTCGGAAGGGGTGACGGTGGAAGGTGTTGTTGACACGATGATTCTGAGTGGGACGGCGGACGCGCATATCAAAGGCAAAAAGTCCATCGACGGTGTAGCATACGGCGTTACGGCAGGGGAAGATGTTTCCATCACGGGGAAAGGGGAAGATACCATTTTTGCCATAGGCGGCGCAGTCAGCACGGGAGTGAAGGGAGGGGTCGGTGCAACCGTCAATACAGTGGTGGTGGACAAAGATGTCAAAGCCTATGCGAAAGATGCAAAAATCACGGCGGGTCAAGACATTCAGGCGGAGGCCACGGAAACCGACGATTTCTTCACAACGGTTGTGGCGGCTTCCGTTGCGGGAACAGCGGGCGGCTCGGGGGTCGTCAACACCAATGTGGTAACATCCGATTTGGAAGCGGGATATAAAGACACGGAATTGAAGGCGGCGAATGAGATTTCGTCCAATGCCAAAGCCAACGCTGAGATGCAAACTATCACGGGTTCGGTCGGTGGCGGGGGGACGCTTGGCATAGGGCTTTCTGTGGTCAATGATATTTTAAGGTACCGCGTCAATTCGTATGCAACGGAAGTTGACGCTGAGTTCAAGGATTTGTCCATTACTGGTTCGGCGAACAGCAATTATCAGTTCACGACCGTTTCTGGCGGTATGGCGGGGACGGCGGGCGTTGCAGGCGTTGAAAACGTCAACTATGTCAACAACTCGATTCAAGCGTATGCGGACGGAGTTTTGAAAGGGGATAAAGCAACGGACGCGTTGGCGGATACCATCACGATTCGTGCGGAAGATCAGGTAAAGTTGAATTATCCGATTGCCGGTCAGGTTTCCATCGGGGGAACGGCGGGCGTTGGCGCGACCGTGATGGTCAACACGGTCACCAGCACGGTAGAGGCTTCTCTTGGCGGTTCGGATGTGAAAGCCAAGGAAATCGAAGTTGCCTCGAAGGGCGATCAGTCGTTTGACAACATTATCGCGGCAGGTTTTTCCGGCGGTGGCACGGCGGGCGTCACGGGGACTGTTCTGGTCAATGACATTGATACGACGATACACTCTTATGTTGCGGATCTTGCCAACATCTATGCGGACGAACTTGACGTTACCGCCGACAATGAGGTTTCGTTCATCGCATTCACGGGCGCGGGTGCGGTTGGTGGATCGGGTGCCTTCGGTGCTTCGGTCAATGTCAATCATTTTTCGGCCAACACGGAAGCCTATACGGGCAAATCCGTGTCGTTGAATGCCAAAGATGTCACGGTGAGCACAAAAACCGAAACGGACCTTGGCAAGAAGGGCAATCCATTGATCGTTGCCGCCGGCTCGGCCGGTTTGTATGCGGGGATCGCCGGAAGCGTTATGTGGAATACCATTGAAAACAAAACGGCGGCCTATATCGGCACGAACAATGTCATTCATTTGGCCGATTCTGGCAAAATGGAGATCACAGCTCAGGATACGACAAACATTCACGAGAGCCTTGGTGCCGGCGGTGCTGGCATTGCGGGCATCGGTGCTTCCGTTGGCGGCATTGAAATCGGAAATACCGTTTTGGCTTTTATCGGCACGGGAACCAACCTCATCGGCAAAAATGCGGATGTGTCCCTTGACGCGAAGAGCACTGAAAATGTGGACGCCCTGGGGGTTGTGATTGGCGGTGGTATCGTTGGCCTTTCTGGCGGTGCGGTTTTGTCTAGCATCGGAAAGAGAATTGACAATGCCTCGTATAATGACTTTGACAAAGAAGAGAAAAAGACCTTTACCGGCGCAAACTCCCAGGCGACGAGTTCGACAAGCAAGGCGGACGAGAAAAATGACGCCGGCGATGAGAGTTACAAGACCGCCTATAACAATGCGCTGGACCGGGTGAGCGGCGATGCGGAAGGCACAAGAATTGCCAGCAAGGCAAAGGTTACGGAAAGTTTGTTTGTCAAAACGGGGTCTTCCAGCATTCCGAGTACGGACCGAGACAATACGACCTCGGCGTATATTGACTCCGGGGTTTTGTTGAATGCGAGGGACTTGAAAATCACCGCCAACAATACCAATGATGTTTCCCTGGAAACAGATGGCCTTTCCGTTGGGGCCGGTGCCGTCGGTGTTTCGGCTGCCTCGTCGGATGACTTCACCACCACAAACGCGTTTGTTTCCAACGGTGTTACCCTCTATGTGGATAACATGGAATTGCATGCAAGTTCCAAGGATAAGCAAACGGTCGATACGTTGGCAGCCCAGGGCGGCATCATCGCCGGTGGCGGCAGCACGGCGCAGACCTATTCCGGAAAAACGACCAATGCCTATGTTTTGAAAGATACGTCTATCACCACCGCTGGCAATTTGGACCTCCTGACGGAATCCAAATCCGAACTCACCTCGAATGCGAAATCTGGTGCGTTCGGCGGTGTCGCGGTCGGTCTCTCCTTGGCAGACGCCACGGCCTCCGGTTCCACAAAAATCGATGTCAAGAACGATGTCCAGTTTACGTCGCTGACAGGGAATATCACGCTGAAGACAGATGTGGACAACGCGGCGGAAGCGAATGCCTGGGCAGCTGCGGGCGGTGTCGGGGGCGGTGCAGGCAGTATTGCCAATGCAATCACTGGAACGGATGACACCATCAACATCGGCGCCAACTTCAGCGCAACCGCCAAAGGCGACTTGACGATCTCCGCCAATGCCAAAAATGATTCGTATGCGGAATCCAACGGACGCGCCTACGGCGTCGTCAGCGGCGGTGGTGCAAATGGTTTTGCCGCCGTCTATCAAACCTATGCCGGCGTGACGATTGCGGACGCCGACGCACCGACGGATCCGGACGCGAAGAAAAAAATCAAGGCCAAATCGGTCAGCATGGAATCCAATGTCGACAACTATGCCGAAACGGAAGTCTATGCTGGTGCTGGCGCATTGCTGGGCGGTTCCGGTTCCAAGGCGGAAGTCGACATTCGGTCCACAAACAGCAATTATGTCGGAGACAACTTTGATATTGAAACGACAGGCGGCTCCTACTCGGTGAAGGCTGACACGGTAAACGAGTATAAGGGTTATGACAAGTCCGATTCTTACGGCGTTGTGGTTGTTGCGATTCCGTTGATTCGAAACGGGGTCACGTCAACGGTTTCGGTGGATTCCGAGGCGGACATTGTTACCAATGGCGCCATTGCGCTTGCCGCAAGCAACGAAATCACAAAAGAGAAGGTATCGGATTATGACTTGTACGGCGGCGCCGGTGGTTTGGCCAATGGGGCTGGCGGCTCGATCAAGGATACATTGGAAATGACGACAACCGCTAAACTTGGCGGCGACAAGGCCCGCGCAGAAGGGGATTTTGGAAACGGCCGCATCGATGTCAGTTCCTACAATGTTGTCAGTGTCAACGAAAAGGCCAATCTGTATTCTCACGGCGGGATTGCCGGCGCGGATACGGATTCCATCGTAACCCTCACGGCCGAGGCAACCACCGAAATTGCCAACAAGGATATTTCCAACAGAGACGATCACATCAGTTACACCGCCCGGAACGATGTTGACATTTATACCAAAGTCAATGTCGAATCGTACGGCGGCGTTGCCGGGGCGGGTGGCCGTAGCGAAGCAACCAGCGATTCGCAAAAGGCGAAGGTTGTGTTTGATTCGGGCACCAAGTCGGTCAGTGGTCGAGACACCAATATCAAGGCCATCAGCAACAAGAGCCTGGACGCTTACATTAACGCCGAAACAGGCGGTCTGCTTTCCATTGTTGGAGGTCGCGCCGACGCGCATAACAACGATTCTCAAGCATATGTGACAATCAAGGAAGGCGCGGAGGTGAAGTCTTTTGACGTAATGAACATTACGGCGACAAGCAGCACGCAAAAGTTGAGGGCCAAGCGCGACGCCTTGGCTTATGAACTCGGATTCATTCCGTATCACGGCAAAGGCAACGAATACACCGACAACGAGAACTCGGCGGGCATCACGATCGACGGCGCGGTCGAAAGCGGTCTGGGCGCGAACAAATCTCTCGAGATCCAGAAGGACGGCACAGTCGTTTCCGATCATGATAACATTCGGGTCACGAAAGAAAAAGTCGGTGAAATTACGCCGGCAGACATTGATGCCGATATCGAGATCTACGAGCAGAGCAAAACAGACGCCACCAAACAATACGATGACTTCAAAGCCACGCAAGACAATTTGATTCAGGAATATACAACCGCCAAAAACAATGCCGAGACGCAAAAGAATACGTTGGAAGCAGCAAACAAGGACTATCAAAAGAGCATTGAAATCTGGGACGCCATCGGGGATATCGAAAGTGCGGACTTCGCCACGAAGTATGCCGATTCTGACGTGACGGAGATTGCCGCTCTCGTGGAAGCACTCCAAGCGAGCGACAAAGACGCGATCACTGCCGCCAAGACGGCGCTTCTCGCCAAAAAGCCGTCGGAAAGCGTGGCGGAACTCGAGCAGCACATCACGACGAACAACAATTCGATTGCCAACTACAATGAGATCATTGCGACAAATGAGGATCATATCGAAAAAACGGAACAGAAGATTGCCTTTGTGAAGACGCAGTATGATGCGCAAATGGCGGAACTTGATGAATATATTTCGGAACTGAAAAAGCAGGAAGAGGAGGCGGCGGGAGGCAATATCCCGGTGTATTCGATGCTGGTTGATTCCATCGTAGTTCGTTCGGGCGAAACCAATCTTACTGGCAAGGTAACGGGCTCCGGTTCGATTACCGCACCTGGCGACAAGTTCTCGATTGTCGTGGACAATTACGGCGTGAGCGACGTTGTTTACAATGACTTGATCCTCGGCAGAAATCTGAAGGGCGGCATTTACGGTTCTTCCATTGCGTCATCGATTACGAAAACGATCAAGAGTTCGGGCAGCGATTTCAAAATCTCCTTGACCAACCACGTTGACGCAAATGATCCGACCATCAATTCAACCAACGGCTTTGGAGATATGGTGTTCCAGGGGAATGTCGAAAATGTCAATGGCACTTTGGATTTGACAAACAATACGGGAAATATTCTTTTCCAAGGTTCGTTGACGGTAAAGGATTTGCATATTAAGGCACCGAACGGCGGCTATAGCCAGGTATATGTCAATCAGGAAATGTCAACTGGCGGGACCGCGGGTTCTGGTGCCATTGTTGCGTCCGGGGATATGGATATTTCCGCCAAGACGATCAATGTAAATGGCTTGCTTCAAAGCGGAAGCGAAATCAAAACCGTCACGATTCCCGACTTTTCTGTCGTGAAAGAAGGCGGTACCTATTACCAGGTCGTGAACAATGTCAAAACGGAAATGAAGCCGAGTGAGTTGACCGATGGCTACTATTATCTGAACTTGACGGACGACACCTCGGATGTGGCTGCTCTGCAACAGATAAAAGCATACTTCAAACCTTCCGACAAGGAGGCCACGGAAGAGGTTCCCGGCGAAATATACCTGTTCAAGGCTGGTATCGCCGGCGGCAATATCACGTTGACCGGCAATATTGTCAACGATAATACGACGGGAAAGATTGTGTTGATTTCGGGATATGGCCACATTGATGTCACAAATAATTCCAAGTATGACCTTGTCACCAATGCATTGAATGCCGATGATAAAATTGGTGGAACGCTTACCATCAATGACTTCAAGTTTTTGTCTGGCGGCGATACCACGTTTGACCAATTGCAGCAATCCGATTTGACGGAAGACTATCTGGCCGCACACGCCGGCAAATACACGGCAAACGTGGATGAAAATGGAAACATCGTCTCTACCGCAAGCAACCTTACCGATGGGAATGGCAAGTGGGGCGAAACATCTTCCAGCACAAGAAACGACGGCGCCATTGTCCATGCGACGACCTACACGCCTGGAAATGACGCTTATGTGATGACAAAAGCCGGCGAAATAAAGTCTTACAAGGTTTATGTCAAGCGTTCGTGGTGGACGGAATTGTGGTATGGCAAAAAATATGAAACTCGATACTATTATGAAGAGCCGGTGTATGAGGTGAGAAATCAACCGATTGCCATCCATTTCCAAGGCTTCACCTCGCCGCAGATCAAAGTTGTTTCCAATGGTGCCGGCAATGTGATTATGAACAATTCCATCAGCGCAATCGGCGGTGATGTCCAGATCACGACCGCAGGCAACCTATTGACCAAAAACAGCAAATATAACATTTCGGCGGACAATATCACGTTGACGGCGGGGACCTCGATTGGTGACACGCTTCCTGGCGATGTCTTCAATCCGATACAGGTGGGGGTTTACCACGGCGGTTCGCTGGTCGCCTCGGCCGATGAGCAAATCCTAGTGAACTTCCCGTACGAAGATATCAGCGATCTTGATCTCCAAGTCACAAGCGATGACGGGTTCATTTATCTGGCGACCTCAGTCGGCAAGTTTGACGGGACCGGGCAAACCATTACTCTCAAATCCGACGCCTTGGAACTGCGTGCCGATTCGATTCATCTTGATACGACAGATGACAATGTCGAGCTTGAAATCAACAAGTTGAGGGCGCGCGCCAAAGATGACATCACAATTGTGAATAAAGACGATCTGGTATTGTCCTCGATTGTGAGTGAGAACAAAGGCGCGGTTACGATCGAATCGCAAAACGGTTCGATTTGGGCGTCCGAAGATACTGGAACGTATAGTGAATATCACATCAATGGCGGGAATATCACCTTGAAAGCCTTGAATGGTTCGGTCGGCGATGAATCGCAAGCCATCAAGTTCGCCAACAGCGGCATCTTCCATGTGGAAGCGCAAGGGGACATTTCTCTTGATTCCGCTGCCACGATGTATGTGGACAAAATCGAATCATACCAGGGGAATCTGTCCTTGAATTCCATTTTCGGAATCATTGCCTCCGCCATCAGTGAGGAATCCAGGAATTATCATATTTCGGCGGGCGGGCAGGTTGTACTGTACACGTCTGCGGGCAATATTGAAAATATCGCCATCCATACCGCGAAAGAAATCTATGCCGTCGCGGGTTATGAAAATACGGTGCTTGGCGGTTTGAGTAGCATCAATATCCAAACCGTCTCGGATGAAGATATGAAAATCGGGATGATTCTGGCAACGGATAATGTCACATTGACAAGTAACAAAGGGATTCAGAACGTTACACCTGACGCCTATGTGGTCGGCGAAAATATCACCTTGAAAGCCACGGAAGACATCGGTGAACAGGATTCTGCCATCCATCTGCAGGCAAACAGAGCGGTCACCGCCTTGACGAGCGGCGGCAAAGGGGTATATCTGAAAACGGACGATGCCCAGAAAGGATTGAAAATCAACCGCATTGACACCAATAACGGCGAGGGTTCGTTAGGAAATGTCAAAATCACCTCGGCCGGCAACATCACCAATGATTCCGACCTAAATGCCGACGCAACGGTCACCAATGTGAAAGCCGAAAGCATCCAGTTAAACGCCGAGGGGAAAGCCATCGGTACTATCGACAGATACTTTGTGGTTGAGACGACATCCGAAGACCCGGAAAAAGGATTGTCTTTCCTAGCCGACAAGGCCTATATCTTAGGCACTGGAAACTTGCTGAATATCACGGACGGAACTTCAACAGGGGATGTGTCCGTTGATGCAGAGAACACGGCCATCAGGAACGCCACGGTCGGCGGCAACTTCGACAGCACCTCTACGAACCTCACAGTCACTGGCGCACTGAAGGTCACGGGCGACGCGGAGATTGCGGCCGCGAAGGATGTTTCCATCGCGGATGTCTCGTCCATGAACCTGACCATCACCGCCGCGAACGCGGACATCCAGACCGCTGAGGTCGAGGCAGACGCCGGGATTGTGACCACGGGTGGCACGACGCTCGGGACCGCCACGGTCGGCGGCAACTTCGACAGCACCTCCACGAACTTCACGGTCACCGACACGCTGAAGGTCGCGGGCGACGCGGAGATTGACGCCAAGAAGGACGCGAACATTGCGGATGTCACGGCCGGGAGCCTGACCGTCAAGGCGGCGAACGCGGACATCCAGTCCGCCGAGGTCAAGGCGGACGCCGAGATCACGACCACGGGTGACATGACGCTGGGGACCGCCACGGTCGGCGGCAACTTCGAGAACACCTCCACGAATACCACGGTCACCGACACGCTGAAGGTCACGGGCGACGCGGAGATTGCGGCCACGAAGGACGTCTCCATCGCGGATGTCGCGGCCAAGAATCTGACCGTCACCGCCGCGAACGCGGACATCCAGACCGCC
>JAFRLP010000159.1 GCA_017431185.1 Victivallales bacterium
ATGACGTGCTGGACGAGGCGGCCTCGGAGCGTCCGCTCTCCCTCTATCTTCCCACGACCACGGTGATGATGTTCCCCGACCGGCTGAGCACCGATTTGGCGAGCCTGAATCAGGGGGTGCAGCGTCCCTGCCTGGCTTTTCGGATTGTGCTCAATGACAGCGGTGAGGTGCTGGACTGGAATTTGGCGCCGTCGCTGGTCACGGTCTCCCATCGGCTGGACTACGATGGCGTGGACAGGATGCTTGCCAATCCAGGGCATGGTGAATTGGATGTCGCGCTGGCGGATTTGCTGAAACTGGCTGACACCATGCGTGAGTTCCGTGAAGAGGATGGGGCTGTGGTGCTGAACCGCCCTGAGTTGCGGGTGCGAGTGCGTGATGGGGAGGTGAGCGTTGCATTCGAGGACCAGGAGTCTCCTGCGCACCGTCTGGTGGCGGAGTTCATGGTGCTGGCGAACCATCTGGCGGCCAAATACGCCTTGCTCAATGAGATTCCCGTCATCTATCGCGTGCAGGACCCGCCTGCTGGCGAGGTCTGTTCGGTGCACAAGTACGAACCGTATTTCTTTGACCAGCAGGTGAGGCGGATGAAGCGCACCCGTCTCTCCACCTATCCCCAGCCGCATTTTGGCCTGGGGCTGGATTTGTACATTCAGATCAGTTCGCCTCTGCGGCGCTACGCTGACCTGGTGTTGCATCGGCAGCTGGCCGCGCATTGCCTGGGGAAGAAGCCGCCCTACACCCAGGAGGAGCTGTTTTCCGTGCTGGCCAATGTCGATAGCACGGCGAACGCCAACCGTGCCTACGAGCGTGAGGCAGACCACCATTGGCTGCTGGAGTATCTGCGCCGAAATTGCCTCGGTCAGGAGATGGGCGCCACTGTCATGCGGGTCGAGGGCAGCCTGGTGCTGGCGGAATTGGATTACTACTGCATTCGCGGCGTGGTGCTGTGCAGGGACAAGCCCAGCCCTGGAGAGCATGTCCGCGTAACCGTCAAGGAGGTTTATCCAGACGCGCAGCGCCTGGTCTTGAGTCTGAAGGATTGATTTTTTGCCCCGCAGGTGCGCCATCCCTGCCTTGTGTCTGATTTGTTTTTTTGAAGTTTCCGTTGGCTCGCGTGAGGCGGGAGGCGGAGTGACCAAAGAGAGTGTAGCAATGGAAGAGAACGAAAAACAGGAACAGGCGGTGCAGTCCGCCGTCGAGAGCGTGCCGGAGAGCAATGTTCCGGCAGAGGAAAATGTGGCGGAGACCTCCCCCACTTTCAAGTCATTTGGTTTAAGCGCGGAGTTGATGCAGGGGCTGTCGGAGGCGGGATTCACGGAACCCACCCCGATTCAGGTGAAGGCCATCCCTGAGATTATGGCCGGACATGACATCATCGGCCAGGCTTTGACTGGCACTGGCAAGACGGCCGCCTTTGGTCTGCCCGTGATGAACAAGCTGCAGGGCGGGACCGGACTTCGTTTCCTTGTGCTGGTGCCCACCCGTGAACTGGCCGCGCAGGTCAGCGCGGAACTTTACCGCCTGGGGCGCTTCGCGGGAATCCGCACGGCCGCCTTCACGGGCGGACAGTCCTATACCCGACAGGAGAAGATGCTCCGCCAAGGCATCGACGCCCTGGTGGCGACTCCCGGACGTCTCATCGATTTGATGGAGTCAGGCGTTTTCAAGGAGGTCAATCCCGAATATGTCGTGGTTGACGAGGCGGACGAGATGCTTGACATGGGCTTCATTGATGACGTCCGCAAAATCTTCGAGGGTTTTCCAGGCCCCCGTCAGACCATGCTTTTCTCGGCGACCATGCCCAAGCCAGTCGTCGATTTGGCGGGGAAAATCCTTCGGGAGCCTGTCAACATCTCCACCACCGACGCCAAGGAGATCGCCAACAACGACATCGAGCAGATTTTCCACGTCATCGAGGAGCCTGAACGGACGGATGCCATCATCCGTCTTATCGACGCCCAGCAGAACATCGAGAAGGCCATCGTCTTCTGCCGCACCCGTGAAGAGGCAGACGCACTGAACATTCTCCTGAATGGCCGTGGCTACAACGTGAACTGCATCCACGGCGACATGGAGCAGGCGCAGCGCACCCGCGTGATGGGCGCGTTCCGCCGGGGCGAGTTTGACATTCTGGTGGCGACCGATGTGGCAGCCCGGGGGCTGGATGTCGGCGATGTGACCCATGTGTTCAATTTCCATTTGCCTTTCGACCCACGCGGCTATGTCCATCGCATTGGCCGTACAGGACGCATGGGAAGGGCAGGCACCGCCATCACCCTGGTGACTCCGAGGGAGATGCGCCAGCTGGAGGCCATCCGCCGCCAGGTCGGCGCACAGATGGAGAATCGTCCCATTCCGACCCGTACAGAGGTCACCTCCCTGCGCCTCAAGAAGATTTTCCAGGAACTGCATGACTACGAGTTGGACATGGACATCCTGAACCAGGTCAAGACTTTGGCGGTAAACCAGGACCTGCTGGTCATCATCGCCAAACTCCTGGGGCATCAGTTCTCCGGCGGAGCCGACCAGGGCCCCGAGCACATCGGCATTGACGGGGAACGTCTCGACAACATTCTCTCGCGCCGGAAAGGCGGGCGAAGGGAACGTGACCGCCGCGGTGACAGGGGGGGCGACCGCCCCTGGAAGCGGGAAGGGCGCGATGACCGCCCCTGG
>JAFRLP010000160.1 GCA_017431185.1 Victivallales bacterium
CAAACGTCGCTGGCAAAAAAACAGACTTCGGGAGTAAACGAAGTGAATCATTATGTTTTGAAGTGTGAACCTTATTCTTCATCAAAATAGGGATTCAGGCTGACGAAATGCAGGATGCGCTTCTGACCGACTGCCGCCCCAGGCGCCTTGTCATCCTGCCAATCGGAAAAGACAATGGCGCACTCCGCCTTTTCCGGAATGAAGACCACCTTGCGGGTGCAGAACTGTGGTTTCGCCACGTTCTCACGTCCCAAGACCAGAGCACCATCCTTTCCGCGGATGGCGCCCTTGCCGACAGGCCCTGGCTGCACCAGCGTGTAACTGCCTTTTTCGACAACGCAAGCGTCGGAGATGGAGACGCCAAGGAAATGCTCCAATATTTTCCCCGACGGCTTTTTCACCTCGTCAGGATCGGCGGTGACGAATAACAGGGCGTATTTCTTGCCAGCCACCTCCGTCGAAAGCCTCGCCCTCTACTCCTTGTGGCAGGAGATGGCCTTTTTCGCCCGTCACCTCGACCATCAGGCGGACGCCGCGCACTATTCAGCCTTGGCGGAAGCTACGCTGACAGCCTTGCGGAAAACTTTCTATGATACCGCAAGGCGGCTTTTCGACCAGGGGTTCTGGACCTCGACCGCAATGGCCTTGCGGCTGGGTGTCATCCCCGAAAGCGATTGCCAGGCAGTTGCCGAAAGCCTGGTCCAGAGCATCCGTCAAAAGGGGCACCGCGTCCACGCAGGCATCCAGGGCGCCAGGCACATTCCCTGCGCTCTTGCGGATTTCGGCTACGTGGATGACGCCTATCAAATGTTCGTGCAGCCCGAAGAACCAGGCTGGGGAAACCTTGTTGCGCGCGGGGCAACCTCCCTCTGGGAAAAATGGAACGGCAAGGCATCCCGCAACCATATCATGTTTGGCTTCGTGTCGGCCTGGCTATACCGTTACCTGGCAGGCTTCTCCCCTGCCGCCCCCGGTTTCCGGCGCATCCGCATCGCCCCCTGTTTTGCCGCCGCCGTCCAGGAAATCGCCTGCGACTACAAGACGCCGCTGGGTCTCCTCGCCATTCGGTGGAAACGCGAAGCGGAGGCCATCCACTGCCATCTGACCGTTCCACCTGGAGCAGTGGCCGAGGTTGTCCTCCCCAATGGCACCCAAGAAATCACCGGCAAGGCCGAGATGGTAATTTGAACTTGGGCACGTCCTACATCAACCGCTGACGACGCCGGCGCAAAGGGGTGATTCATCCAATTCAGGGGCCTCGCCAAACCGTCCCATTGCCCTTCAATCTTATCGAATTGCTCGTGGTAATAGCCTTCATAGCCATACTTGCCGCGATGCTTTTGCCGGCTTTGAGCAAAGCCCGCGAAAAGGCACGTGGGATTGCCTGCATCAGCAACTTCAGGCAGTGTGGATTGGCGACCTCCATCTACGCACAACCGGCAGCGGAGACACCGCCTGTTCTCCGCAAGGAAGACTGGCCAGCCGCTACACTGACTTCAACTTGCCCGCGAAAGCTTCAGCCCTCGCGGATTAAAACGGCGGCGGGGACACCGCCAACGCCGCCTTATTTGCGGCAGGGCACCCACTGGATTCCCCAATGATAGTATTCATCCATGGCGATATGGCCTGGGAAGAACTTGATTTCCTTCCGAACGCGGAAGGTGACATTGCCGTGATTTTCCAGGAGAGCGATGGCGCAGGCTCGTTCGGTCTGGCCATATTCGTCCATCTTCACGATGATGTCACGGTGGCCCGGGCAGGTGAGCGTGACAACGGGATTGGCGGTTTTCCAATCGGGAGTGCCCTCGTAGATGTAGGCGAAGACCAGCAGACGCCTGATGAAGGGGACCTTCTCCATGTTCAGGCGCAGGTTTTCACCGCCGTCGGATTCACCAGTTCGGTCATCGCCGTCCAACGAGATATAGGGGGGCTGCGTGGTGCTGCCAAAGAAATTGCCAAGGGCCTGGACGGAGCCCCGGGAGCCGTCCTGCAATTCAAAGAGGCAGCAGAGGTCGAGGTCAATGCCAGGGGCCCCAGGCGCGGTGGGCTGGCTCCAGTTCAGGTTGATGCGCAGTTCGCCGCCATAGACATCTTCCTTTTGCAGAGAGAGACCACCGTCCTTGCTGAGGCTTATGCCCTCCCCCTTCGTCAAAACGATAGAGTTGTCCGCCATGAGGAGACCTCCTGTGGTCATTTCACGTTGACGCCGTAATCCACGCACAGGTCAAACAGGGTCTTCTGCGACCCGCGGCGCAACGGGCGGAACTTCCAGATTCCCTGATGGCGGACAATCTCTCCGACCACCAGGGCAGTGGCGTCGCCAAAGTTCTCCGCCAACTGGCAGTTCACCAGTTCCTTTCCGGTGGCGGTGTCGATGATGCTGATGTAGGTGTTGCTCACCATCCCGAAATTCTGCTCGCGGAACTCGGCGTCGTCAATGGTGACGGTGAAGACGATTTTCTCGATGTTCTTCGGCACACGGTCAAGGTCAACGTTGATGATTTCGCCATCCGCATCCCCTTTCAAGACACTGTTGTCCCCCTGATGGACAACAGCCCCAGAGACGTGTTCAAGGTTTTTGTAGAACACCAGGTCCTGGTTGTTGCGGACGCGGTTGTTCTTGTTGAGAAGGAACGCCTCGGCGTCCAGGTCAAAGTCAAAGTCACCTTCGTAGCTCTCGGTGTCCCATCCCAAAATCACGGAAATCTGGGAGAGGCCATCGCTTTTCTGAAGATCAAGGCCAGCATCCTTGCCCAGGGAGATGAATTCGTCAGCGGAAGGGGTGGACATAATGGTTAGTCTCCTATGGTTGAGAGTTGATGAGGCGGGAAATCATTGACGATGCGCTTGTCCAGAACAGAGTTTGCGCAACACATCCAGGGGGATGATGAGGAAGGCCAGAAGCAGGCATTTGAGCCAGGTGACGGGAGCCAGGGCCTTGACGTCCAGGGCCCTGCCGCCAAAGGTGACAAAGAGGTACTGAAGCACGAGGATAAGCCCCATGATGGCCAGGAAGGTCACGTTGCGCCCCAGTCCCTCAAAGGGATTGAGATGCGTGGTGCGGGCATTGAAGCCATTGAAGGTGATGGCCATCATGAACGTGGCAAAGAGGGCGGAGCGCAGGGCCACATCGTCCAGCTCCACGCCCTGCGGGGCTAGGAAACCCTTCATGGCGGGCAGGCAGAGAATGCCCAGGCAGATGAGGGTGGTGTAGAGGGCTCCCAGCAGGATTTCCGTCAGCATGGGAGCGGTGACAATGCTGGCGTCTCTCGGCACAGGCTGCTCCTTCATGTACTCCTTCAAGGGCGGTTCGCTGCCAAAGGCGATGGCGGCCAGGGTATCCATTGCCAGGTTGATGAGCAGCAGCTGGATGACGGTCATCACCTTGTTGTGCCCCAACATGGGACCGATGGCGCAGGTCAGCACCGCCCCGACATTCACGGTCAACTGGAAAATCAGGAATTTCCGAATGCTCTTGAACATCGAGCGGCCATAGAGAATGGCCTTTTCGATGGAGGAGAGATTATCGTCCAGAATCGTGATTTCACCAGCGGCCTTGGCGACTTCGGTTCCCGAGCCCATGGCAAAGCCGACATCGGCCTTTCGGAGCGCGGGAGCGTCATTCACACCGTCCCCTGTCATGCCCACGACCAGGTTCAACTCCTGGGCCAGTTTGACCAGACGGCTCTTGTCCATCGGCAATGCACGGGCAACCACGCGCAGGCGGGGGAGCAGCTCCTTGAGTTCCGCATCGCTCTTTTCGGCCATTTCGAAGGATGTGAGCACCACATCCTGTTCCGACGTAATCAGACCAGCCTCGCGCGCGATGGCCACCGCCGTCTCCTTGCGGTCGCCAGTCACCATCACCACCTGGATGCCCGCGTGCTGGATTTCCTGCACGGCGGCACGGACCTCCTTGCGGACATTGTCGCGTATGCTGAGCACGCAGACCAGGGTCAGCGGGGCCTCCTCGCTGTCGCCGTCCGCCTTGGCGACCGCCAGCAGACGCATGGAACGGCCAGCCTGCTCATTCATATAGGCATTGAGGGCGCTTTGGTCAGGCCAATCCGCGACCGTGCCGTCCTCCAGAACCCTCTTGGTGCAGCGCTCCAGAATGCGTTCCGGCGCGCCTTTGATGAACAGCGTGTTCCCGCCATTCCTTTTCAGGACAATGCTGGCCGTCTTGCGGCTGGAGTCAAAGGAGTTAGTGACGACAATATCCTCCTTGTGGATGTCCTTGGCGACACCCTTTTCCATCAGGAAACCGAGCAGCGCACGGTCTGTGGCATTGCCGCCCAGGATGCAGTTGTCGCCCAGCGCGGCGCCGTTGTTGGCTCCGATGCCTGCCAGAACGTCCGCATAGAGCGCGGGGGAAAGTTTGCCGAGTTCGGGAAGGCTGGTCCCGTCCGCCAGGGCAAGTTCGGTGACGGACAGCCTTCCCTCCGTGATGGTACCCGTCTTGTCGCTGAACAGGATGCTCAGGCTCCCGGAGGTCTCCAGACCATGGATTTTCCGCACCAGAACATTGTCTTTGACCATCTTCAGGCTCTGCAGGGCCTGGAGGATGGAGCTGAGCATCGGCAGCCCCTCAGGGACAGCGCAGACAATGATGGTGACAGCGACGGTAATCGCGTCCAGCAGCAGAGTAAGCCATTTGTCCCACGTTTGAGGGATTTGGCCAGTAATCAGGGTGTGCCCCAGGATAATGAGCACGATGGCGGCGGCGCCGATGTAGCCGAACAGGGAGATCTGGTTGGCGAGTTTGGCCAATTTGACCTGCAGGGGGGTCTCGCGGGTCTCCTCCTGCGCCTCCAGCGCCGCCTGTCCGAAGATGGTCTTGTCGCCGATGATCTGCGCCTTCTCGTAGGCCTCCCCGCTGCAGATGACCGTCCCGCGATAGATGGAATAGGGGTTGAGCAGGTCATTGCGGTTGAAATCCGTCCCTTCGGGCCAGGCGGTTTTGCCGGCCTCCTCGGACTCTCCGTTCAGGGCTGCCTGGTCGATTTTCAGGGTTCCGTCGAGAAGCACGCCATCCGCAGGGATTTTGTCGCCAGCCTGGAGAAACACCACGTCGTCCATGACCACATCATCGACAGGGATTTCCTGCAGCACACCATCGCGAATGACCTTGGTGCGCTCCTTGGCGTTTTCGGCGTGCTTGAGGGCGGTTGCCTTGTTCTCCTGCTTGTGCTCAAAGAGCGCGGCGACCCCGTTGGCGATGATAATGGCCACGAAGATGCCCAGCGGCTCAAACCATTCCGCCTTCCCGCAGAAAAACAAAATCAACTGGACAACCAGCGCCACCAGAAGAATGACAATCATCGGGTCCTGAAAACCCTCCAGAATCTTCTTCCAAAGTGGCTCTGGCGGCAACTCAGTCAATGCGTTGGAGCCATGCAGACGTCGACTATCTTCAACCTGCTGTTGAGTCAGACCAGTAAATTTCATTTTTTCTCCTTAAATCTTTTACTGATGAAAAACGGGAAACTGGACAGGATATGTAGATTTCAAGAAAACACGTGGCTAATATAATTTGGTCATCGAACAATTCAAATGACAAGAAAACAAAAATTTTTGGGGGCGCTTGCAGACAATACGCCCAGTCCCCCAAAAACCTTTCACGCTTCACGGAAAAAGAGAAAAAAACGTCAAAGGCAATCGCCTAGTGCATGTATGAGCTGTCTGGCCTGTGGCATTTGCCGGTCTAGGGAAAGACGGAATGGAGAGGCGGGCAACCCATCAGCCCCGCGAAGACTGGCCGGAACAGGGTTGTCACCCCAGGCGTACCAGAGGGCATGAGGCGTCGGGCATGCGGAAGTGATGACCAGCGTTTGCGCGTCCAGGCTATGGGCCTTCGCGGGAAAGGCATTCCCCTCGGAATCACTGACGACAAATCCCGCAAAGTCCTGCCCCTCCTTCACTGGATAGGCGGGATTCAGGGCCAGCCGCAATTCGCCATTCTCCAGAGAGAGTCCTTTGGGGCACGGACCGAACACGGGAGTCTCTCCGCGCAGACGCGCCAAGGCGTGCCTGGCGGCAAGTTCGCCCAGTGACATTTTGTCGGGGCAATGCAGTTGGGTGACGTGCCCCGTGCCAAGAGTGACCACGCAGTCGGCGTCGGTGTCCTGGCAGGCCTGAACCTGCGCCTCCCGCAGCAGCGCCCACTGGCTAAACGGGGCAAAATAGTGCGGATTGTGATAATCGGGCAACTGGACAACCAAAAACGGCAGACTCGGCTCGCAGAATTTCCGTCGCCAACTGCGGATGAGTTCCGCCAAGAGAGGACGATAGCGGCGGGCCATGCAGATGGCATCCGCCTCTCCCTGATACCAGATGACGGCGGTCAGCGGGAACTGCCCCAGCGGAGCAATCATATTGTCGTGGAGAATGTGAAATGGCGTGTTCGCGCCAGGCGCAAAATGCCTCATGCAGGTCATTCCCTCGGTACCAGTGTCAAGCGTGCAGCGGTAACGCCAGAGTCCAGCCAGGGAGAGGCGGTTTTCTGGTGTGTCGCCTTCCAGATACATCTCCTGGGCAGGGCCAAGCATCCCGCCGTCCTCGCAAGTGGAGAACAGCGAGGAGACCTGCACCGCTATGGTATTCTGGCCAGGCTGAAGCAGACCTTCTGGCAAACGATAGACGCGCAATTTGTCCCAGGAGGCCATGTCGAGCGGCTCACCCGTCGTGCCCACCAGCGTGCCATTGACGTAGGTGCGGTCGAATTTGTCAATGGCTCCAAGGTGCAGTCTGGTCGCCTGGGCTGCCTGCCGGGCCGTCAGATTGACGGAACGCCGAAACCAGAAAATGCCAGCGTGATTATGTCCCGACTGAGTCCAACTGTCGGGCAGAAGCATGGTCTCCCAGCCCGAATCATCCAAGGATGCCTTTTCCAGTCCCGCGTCGGCCTCGCCATCTCCGTTGCAGTTGGAATAAAGCCGTGAAAGCGCCTGGTTTAACTGGACGCCGCCAGAGACCAGAGACGCGGAGACGCATTTTTCGGGGGCGGAAGAGTTCGCCTCGTAAGAGAGCACCTCTTCACGGGTCACAGCAAGAGCCAGCAGAGACTCCCGTGACAGCCACGCCTCTATTTCAGTGCCGCCGCAACTGGCGTCAATGAACCCAGTCACCCGTCCTGTTGCCCGATGCAAGGCACGGGCAAAGAAGAAGGCTGCGCCAGACATCTTTGAGGCCAGTTCGGGGGCGGCTGTGCGCCAACTGCCAGGCAGACGCTGCCGCTCCCCCAGAAAGCTCTTCACAGGAACCTTGAAGAACCGAATGCCAGAGTAATCCTCCGCCTTCAGCGATTCGGGACCTGGGCGGCAGGCGCTGAGCGGAAACTCCATATTGGACTGTCCAGAGGCAAGGATGACATCCCCCACCGCCACGTTCTGTAGAGTCAGTTTGCTGTCGCCGTTCTCCACCCGCAGTTCCACGGCGTCCATCGGCTCCAACGGCGGCAGGATGACAGTGAATCTCCCATCCTCTCCCGACACGGAACGCGCCCTGACCTCGCCGACACGCACTTCCACCACCGAACAGGGTTTGGCCTCTCCCGTGACAGGAATGGACTTGCCATGCTGGAGCACCATTCCATCCTGGAAAATCCCGTCCAAACACAGTATGCTGGATGCCACGGCCTCTGCGATTGTCAACATTTGTCTTGTATTTTCAAGGGGAAGCATGGATAAGCCCTATTTAGGAACAGTGAAACGCCAGTCACTCAAGCTGTTTGAGTGAAACTACTGAGGTAATTAGATTACCTCTACTGATTCTCTTTCTTTTTGCCGAATCTCAGACCGAAGGATTTGAGTTCTCCACGACGGTCTGGACGATAGGAATAGGCCTTCCTGGCAAATTTACGCGCCATGTCAGGCTTCTCATACCAATCGCAGACCAGAGCAAGCTGGAGATAGGCGTAATAGAAATCGGACTTCATCGCCGTGGTGACCCGCCGCCCCTGAGCCATCTCCACCCGCTTCTCCGCGTAAAAATGCAGAATATCCAGAATCTGGTTCAGCGTCAGGTCTGCAAAATTGACCTCTACGGTGTCGCCTTTGTCAGGACGGATGCGAATCTTCCCGTTGCGCGGCGGGAAAGGGATGGAGCCACGCAAATCCTTCCCGTTGCGCAGATGAATGACGTTATCCTCCCCGCGATTGTAGGAGCCGGACTTCATGCTCAGCGACAAGTCCTCCAGGGCGCTGCCAATGATGCGAATGCGCTCCTTCTCCACCTGCTGAAGGTCGTCGGGAACCAGTTGCATGTACTTGCGGGTCGCCTCCTTCACCGCCACAAAATCCAAATCCTTCGGACGGGGACGCGCCTTCAGGCACTCCTCCGGATAGACAGGACGCTTCACCTTGGTGATTTCAGGCGCGGGCTTTTCGCCGCTTTTCTGCGCCTCTTCCGCCGTCTTGCGCTCGAAGACATCCAGTTCGCGCTGCTCATCCTCCTCTTCCTCCAGGGTCAATTCCATGGACTGCACTTTGCTCGGCC
>JAFRLP010000161.1 GCA_017431185.1 Victivallales bacterium
AATAACGCCCCCACGGCTGAGTCGATGCGCAATCCTCCGGGGAATCATTTTGAGGCTCTGGAAGGCCGCAATGGTTTTTACAGCATTCGGATCAATCGTCAATGGCGCATCACCTTTTCCTGGGGTGATGGCGCGGAGAATGTTCGGATTGAGGATTACCACTAGGGAGCAAAAGAAGATGGCAAACGAGAGCAAATATATACCTCCGATACATCCGGGGGAAATTTTGAAGAAGGAATATCTGGAACCGTTAGGGATGTCGCAAGCCCGGTTGGCCCAGTTGATTGGCGTATCGGCTCGGGTAGTCGGGGAAATCGTTCGCGGTCGCCGAGCGATTGACGCTGACATGGCAATGCGGCTGGGGCGTTTTTCCGGGATGCCGGCGCAGTTTTGGCTGGGTTTGCAGAATGATTACGAGCTGGGGCGCATCCGCTATGCGGAATTGACCAAAGAGGCTTCGTGTTTTGACTTCATTAAGAAGTTTATTCCGAAAGGAGCCGCCGCACTGTAGAATTTAAGACGCACCCTTTGAGTTGGAAAGGGGCTGTTACAAAACCTCAACGTTTTGCGACAGCCCCTTTTTTGTATTTTTATTCTTTTCGCAGTGTTTCATTCTTGCTCTTCAGGTGCCTTTTCATCAGTTTTTTCATACTGATTTCTTTGAGAGTTTCCGGCTCCAGGCCGTCCGGCGCCATCCAGTAGTCGGTCTTTCCCCTGCCATCCATCAAGGCAAACAGTTTTCGAAGGTTGTATCCCAGGCATACGAGCATACACTCCGCGCTGACATTGTCCAGGCCTCTACGGCGCACCCTGTCGTAATCCATGTCCTGCTTGATCACGCCGAAAGCCCCTTCCACCTGGGATGAGCGATTGATTCGCATCTCTATTCCTTTGGGCGACAGAAGATTTCTTATCGCCGCGCTTCGAAACGCAGTGAGTTCACGGCTTGCCTCGAACGTCCTGGTCTGTCCGTTCCTCTCCTTCAATGCTCTCATGCAATATGGCTTGTACGAGCATCGCCTGCAGTTCTCCACACGATAAAAACGTGTGTCCTTCCCTCTGGAATGGGTGTTGCCTCCTTCCAGCAGGACAGCCTTCCGCCCGTCCAGGCAAAACAGGTTTCCCTCCTCGTCAAACCTGTACAGGTCAACGTACTCTCCACTGACCATCTTCTGCCATGTCGGGGGCTTGACGAAGTTCTCTATGCCGACTGAATCCATGTGCCTGTAGTTGTCAAGCGATCCGTATCCGCTGTCCGCGCAAAGCCTTCTGGGGTAGGAGGCGTAGTCTGCATGATAGCTGTCGAGCAGAGGAATCAAAGTCCTCGCGTCCGCTCTGTCCTGCGAGACAAGATAGTCCAGTATGAACCCCTTGGCGACAAGTATCTGGAGCGAGTACGCGGCATGCATGTTGCTTCCAAGACCGGAATAGTAGTCCGCCTTCAGGCACATCGCCGTCGCATCCCTGTCCGTCTTGTAGTATGAATTTCTGTCCGGGCCGCATATCGCTTCAATCTCCTCGTATTCCAGTGTCTTCAGCAGCATTTTTTCAAGCGAGTGGAAGTCCCGTACAATCTGCGCCTGCCGATGCCCGGACCCGCTTGCGATGGCGAGTCCCGCTTTTTCGATCTTCCCCTTGAGGCGAGAGAGAAATCCGGCAATTTCCTTTGATATGAATTCCTTTTTGCCAGGAGGGAGGTCAAAATACGACGATATGATCGTTCGCAGTCCTTCGTTCAGCCTGTCATGCTTCCTCCTGGGCTTCCACACGAACTTGTACTTGTTGGAATTTGCCTCCAGTTTGGTTCCGTCGACGAAGACGTCCGAGACGTCGAACTTGTATTTCCGGATGATCGCCGACATGATGCAGGAGAAGATTTCCCGCTGCCTTGTAACAACTATGTTGTTACAAAACCTGGAAATGGTGACGTAGGAGGGCTTGTCCTGTTCCATCAGATACATGAAGCGAGTGTCAAAGCGCATGCTTTCCTCAATGCGCCGAAGGCTGCCGGAATGCCGGGAGAAGGCGTAGAGGATCGCCGCGAACATACGATAGGGATTATAGGACGGACGACCGCCTGCACCCTTCCTGTCGTCTGCATCCTCGATTATCCTGCCGACACCAGACTCCTCCAGGACAAGAAGGAAATCATCCAGTTTACGCTTCTCCTCAGACGAAATGTCTGAGCAAAGGAAAAAATACCCCTGTTTTGTCGTGAAATAGGCCATGTCTGCCTCCTGAACATGGCCATAAAATATATGCTTTGAGCGTGAAAACAAAAAGGAGCTGCTACATCCTCTGATTGAGGTTTTGTAACAGCCCCTTTTTTGTGTGCCAGTATGGTGTTTCAGTCTGGGTAGGGGACGCGTTTTCCGTCCCAACTTGTGAACACGGGGTTTCCGTTGGCATCATATTCTGCCAGTTGCTCTGGCTGAAGTCGGATTTTTCCAGCCCCGCCAGGCAGGTCAAAGGCGAAGGCAGGCAGTGCCATTCCGGAGATGCGTCCGCGTAGGCGGTTCATAATGTCCAGGCCCTTTTGGAGTCCGGTTCGGAAGTGCATCGTGCCCTGAATGGGGTCGCCGTGGAAGAGATAATATGGCTTGAT
>JAFRLP010000013.1 GCA_017431185.1 Victivallales bacterium
CGTCGGTTTCAAGTACGGTGCGCAGCACTCGCAGGATTGGTCAAGCATCTTCAACCACATTCCTGGCCTGAAGGTCTGCTATCCCGTGACTCCTTATGACGCCAAGGGTCTGCTCAACTCCGCGTTGGTCGGCACCGATCCCGTCATCTTCCTGGAGAGCCAGAAACTCTACGGCAAGGGCGAGATGTTCCACAAGGAAGGCGTGCCCACTGGCTACTACGAGATTCCGATCGGCGAACCCGATGTGAAGCGCGAAGGCAAGGACCTGACCATCGTCACCTTCGGCCCCGCCCTGTTCAAGGCTCTGGACGCCGCCAAGGAACTTGAGGCCAAGTACGGTCTCTCCGCCGAGGTCATCGACCTGCGCAGCATCAACCCGCTCAACTACGACAAGCTCGTGGAATCCGTCAAGAAGACCGGCAAGTGCATCATGGTCAACGAGGCCGTCGAGCGCGGCAACGTGATGCAGAACATCGCCGCCACCCTCACCCAGCTTGCGTTCGATTATCTGGACGCCCCCATCCCGATCGTCGGTGCGCATAACTGGGTCAGCCCTGGCGCCGAGCTTGAGGCGATGTACTTCCCGCAGACCTCCTGGATTCTCGACACCATCCACGAGCGCATCATGCCGCTCAAGGGATATACTCCTGTCACCAACCGCTCCACGGGCGAACTCGCCCGCATCAGCGCCAAGGGGCTGTAAGTAGCTGCGGCGTCCCCGCCGCCGGAAAGCGTGGCGGCGGGACGCCGCCGCTACAAACTCAACGCCGCTACGCACAACAATGCAACTTCACGTCATTTTGAACAGTCACATTGACCCTGTATGGATATGGGACAGGCCCTCTGGCCGTTCCGTCTGGCTGAATACCATGCGGAGCACGGTCACGCTTCTGGAGGAATTCCAGGACGCCAAGTTCACCTGTTCCTCCACAGCGCTCTATCGTTGGCTGAAGGAGACGGACCCTGGATTGTTCCGCCGCATCGTCCTGTTGGCGGATGCGGGGCGCTGGGAGAACGTCGGTGGCTGGGAAGTCCAGTCCGACGCCCTGATTTCCCGTGCCGAGACGCTCTATCGCCAGGCTGTTTTGGGGCAGCGTTTTCTGCGTGACAACTTTGGCAGGGCCGCCACCATCGGCTACAGCCCCGACGCCTTCGGACACTGCGCCGAACTCCCCAAAATCCTTCAGGAAAGCGGAATGGACCGCTATGTCTTCGGGCGTCCCAAGAACGCCCTCTACCTGTTCCATTGGCGTGCTTCGGACGGCAGTTCGGTTCTGGCGCACCACAATCCCGAATATGGCCATAGCGCCGTCATCACGGAGGCAGATTTCAAGCAGCGCATGCGCGACCAAGCCGCTCTGGGCGGTGAGGTGTGCGACTGCATGGTCGGCGTGGGTGACCACGGCGGCGGAGTCTCCCGGCACCATTTGCAGTGGATTCGCGAGATGCAGCAGGAGGCCCCCGAACTGGGCATCCGTTTTTCCACCCTGGGCGACTTCCTTCAGGCGGCTGACTCTGCGGAACTGCCCGAGTTCAGCGGTGAGTTGGGCCATGTGTTCCGGGGATGCTGGACGGCGTGCCACGAGGTCAAACGGCAGATTGCCAGGGCGACCCGTCGCCTGCTGACCGCCGAGAAACTGGGAGCGTCTGCCGAGGAACTGGAACCAGCCTGGCGCGAACTTCTGTTCTGTCATTTCCATGACAGTCTGCCAGGCACCTCCATCGGAAGGGCCTACGAGCAGAACATCTTCCCTGCGCTTGGCCTTGTCCAGAATGTCGCCGACCACGCCATCGACCGCGAACTGGCACGGCGGGACACCGCCAGCGACACCAGTTTTGTGACCGAGGGTGGGTTCCAGGTCTGGAATCCGCATCCCATCCCCTTCACTGGCGTCGCCGCCATTGACGACTTTGCCGACCCTGCCGTCGTGGGACGCGACCTGAACGCCCTCTGCCGACGGGACGGTATGATGCTTCCGCTCCAGTTGATGCCCTGCGAAACCGCATTCGGCCCTTGCGGAGACCGATGGGGACGACTTACCGCCACTGTCCCCCTCGCGCCCGCCGCTTTGGATGAATATGCCTTTACGCGCGTGCCAGAGGGGCACTGGCCCAATCTGGGCTTTGCCCGTCAGCGCGCTCTGCTGGCGCGGCTCAAGCCAGTCGTGTTCTTCGACAATTCACGCACCTGGGGGTTCACGCTGGAGCATTTCCAGGAGCCCCTGGGATTCCCGCAATTGACCAAGGTCACGGAGTATGTGGACGGCCCAGTTTGCTCCATTCTGCGCTGCGAGTTCAGTTACATGAGTTCCACGATTCGCATGGATTTGGCTGCCTGGCGCGACATTGCGGAGTTGGAGTTGGATATCCTGCTCGATTGGCATGAGACGCGGACCATTCTCAAATTGGCTCTTGACCATGGCTTGACGGAGCCCGCGCTGTTGCGTGGAGCGGCGGCAGGAGTGGAAATCAAGGAGTTGGGCAAAGGCTGGGGCAACGGCTGGCACGATGGTCGGTTGAATATCCTTTATCCCAACTCCACGGAGTTGCCCATGCAGGACTGGTGCGCAGCCCGTGATTTCCAGTCAGCGCATGTCGAGGGGTTCTACAGTGCGGATTTGCACTCCTGCGACCATGCCGACAATTGCCTGCGCCTTTCGCTGGTGCGTCCTGTGCTTCACGGCGACCACTCTCCCTTCCCGCAGCCAGAGGAGTTAAATACGTGGATGGATTTGGGATATACCTCGCTGCGGCTCTGGTATTTTGAGACAGACGTTCCCGCCTCCGCCATTCCCGCGATGGCCTACGCCAGACTGAACAACGCCGAATCGCGTGGCATCACCCGCCACGCCGCAGGCGAGGCCGTTTTCCACGGCCTTCCGCTGGAACTCAAGGCGAATACCACCGTGCTTCTCTCGCAGAGACGGGAGAAAGACCATTGGCTGCTGCACCTCTGCAACTACGGGCCAGAGGAGACAATCCTGCTCAATGGCCAGGCTGTGGAAATGCCCGCGTATGCCCTGAAGCTCCTGGAAGTGTGAATTGGGGATTGGCGCGATGACATGGTGACATCATGCCGACCGCCGTTCCACTGGAATGATCAGGCAGTTGGTGGCAACGCAAACCATCCCCATTGCTGCGAACGCGATTCGCAAGCCCAGATAATTGGCAATGCCGCCCACCACGGCTGGCATCAGAGGAAATCCTATGAAACTGATGCCATTGACAATGGACAGCGCGACTGGCAATGAGCCCTTGCCGTATTTCCCGACAATGCTGTAGCAAATCGGTACCACCGCCGCCGTTCCCAGGCCGGTCAGGAGGCATCCCAGGCTGGTGATGAGCAACTGCGGGAAGGCGATAATGAGCGACAGCCCCGCGAATATCATCACGCCGGCAAAGCGGATCGTCTTGAAATTGCCCCACTTCCGCACTAGGAAATCTGCGGCGAAACGGCAGCACGTGGCGGCAAGCATATATGCGAAATAGCCGATGCGAAGCAGATGTTCAGGAGGAGCGATTTCGCTTTGAAAATAGGGTGTCACCCAGTTATTCAGACTGCCTTCACAGCCTAAGGCTCCAAAGCAGACCAACCCGACAAGCACGAGAAAGGCATTCCACTGGCGCGTGGCTTCCGCATGCGCCATCGATGTTTTGGCGACGGAATCCTGCGGCAGTAAATTTCGGAATATCAATGCGTAAATGACCAGGCAAATGACCCATGCCGCGATGAAATTGTCCTGAAGACCATTGCCGCAATGAACCATCATCATGCTGAACAATATGGCGCACGTGCCGCCGATGCTCCACCAGCCATGAAACGACGCCATGATGCTTTTCCCGTAGATGCGCTCCACCTGAAGCCCCTGCGTGTTGGCTGCAATATTCGAAAGATTGGTGGCCATCCCGAAGAGAAACATCAGGCAGCCGAGCGTCCAGATAGATGACGCAGTACCCAGCATCGGCAGCAGCAAAGGAAGCAGGATAGCGGCAACACGCGCCACGCGCATACTGCCAAACCGACGGACAAGCCAGCCAGACACCCCCATCATGGCCAGTTGGGCTGCCGGCGGCAACAGAAGCAACATCCCCAGCTCGCCGTCAGACAGCCCGAATTTCTGCTTGACATCCACCAGGCGGCTCGCCCAGGTGACGACCGAGAACCCCCTGGATAAAGAAGAGTCCCGAGGCACTTATGCGGAAATGTGATTGAGATGGAGTCATGGATGACGCCGAAAGCTGCGTCGGTCGGGCATCAGCCTAGAGGGTTTCAGTTTTTCGTCATCGTTTCCGACAATTCCTCCTGCGGTAGAATGCAGTTTTGCGCACGGAGAGATTCAATGAGCGTCTTGGTATTGAGATGGCACGCGGTCTGGCCCGTGGAAATTGCCTGGACGGCTGCGGTTCCCGCGGCCTGTCCATATAGGATGCAGTAGATTTGCGAGCGCTGGGCAGCGTGTGTCAGCGTGTCGCAGGAGAGCGAACGGCCAGCCACCCAGAGGTTCTGGGCTCCTTTGGGAACCAGTGTGCCATACGGAATGCCGTAATATTCGCCATCCTGGAACGGTTCGTTGTCGAAGAAGGCAGAACTGAAGCGCTTGTATTCCTCCTCAGAGGTATTGCGCACATGCAAGTCGATATGTTGGGCATTGATGGCGATCTGGTCGGGGAAATGCCGATGTGCCTTGTAATCATCGACAGTCAGCCAGTATTCCCCTTTGATTCGCCGTGAGTCGCGGACTCCCATCATTGGCGCAGTGGTAATCAGGCGCGTGTTGGCGAATTCCTTGAAATACGTCTGATAGAATTTCAGGTATTCCTGGACCTGCTGCCGTCCCTTGACCATGCCGTCGGACAGGCTGCGGCAATTGAGGGAGCTCATGTTGAACACATGGCCCGCATTCATGTTTCCCAGATTTCCGAATGACTGAAAGATGCCGGGGACGTGGCGGTCTGGCTGGGAAAAGAAACCGTCCGCAATTGCCTTGTCCACCACGGGACGCTGATTGACCAGGAGACCGCAGGGCTCCAATTCCATGGAGTCCCAGTCAACTCCGTCCACCATCGCCATCAGTGTCGGAGGCATGGGGTGTTCGGGTTCAAAACATGGGGCGTGGCACATTTTAGCCAGAAGGGCATCGCCGGTGCCATCAATGAAGGCCTTGGCTTTGACGTAGCGCAGACCCTCGACGTTATTGAGGATGACTCCATTGACATGGAACGCCTCCCGCTCTCTCTCCACATCAACGACTTGGGTGAAGAAGCGCACCTCGATTTTCTCCTTGGCCATGATTTCATCCAGAACCAGTTTCAGCCCTTCGGGGTGGAAGGACACGACATGGGTAATCGGGTCAGGTTCTTTTTGAGGCTGAAAGGCCAAGCCTCGTTCCTCCAGAATGTCTCGTATTTCCGAAGCCAGTCCGGCCACCATCTTCATGCTATAACGACCGTAAGCCCCCCATTCGAGAACGAGTCCCGAAGTGCCCATGCCGCCCAGACACCCCTGGCTTTCCACCAACAGAACACGTGCCCCGGCGCGTGCCGCGCTAATGGCGGCGGCATAGCCGCCAGGGCCACCGCCGGCGACAATGAGATCATAGCCGTCCTCAACAGGAATGTCACGACGGAACGAATAGTTTTGCATTTAATAGCTCCTTCTTGTCTGGCAGGTGGTTGGCATAGATATTTTTCCGTTTATCATGGTTCTACGAGCAGAACGCGATCAACGTAGATGCAGTCATTCGACGTTGTTTCATTCATATACCTGGGGCCTGTGAATTTCGCGGAGACCCAGAACTCGAATTGGTCGCCTTTCATGCGGCATTTGCTCACGGGCAGTTGGATTGTCCACTTGCGGTTCAAGAACAGGAAACCGTTGGCTGGCAGGGTCGTGGTGGTCACCTTGTACCAGTGATAGCCTGGTTCGGTGGAATGCCAGATGTTCTTGAAAAACAGCTCCTTTTTGGTGTCCGAATCATAAAGCCCCATGGCAAACGGCGGATGATAGAGATGATGGGCATTGACATCAACGCGGAATGCCTCGCCAGTGGCACTGTCCGAATCCTTGACCAGGGCAATGTTCTGTTTTTCACAATTTCTGAAATCAGCTGTGGCAAAATCGTAGAAATTGCGGTCTTTGAACTGTTCAGGCGCGGGGTATTCCTTTTTTTCCACAAGGTTGAACTCCGATAGTTTTCGTGCCTCTGCGGCAAGTTTTTCGCCATCCTGGAACCTCATGACCCACTGCGGCAAGGAGTCAAGAAGGCGCCTGGAGGCCGCTGCGCCATCCACTTTGGTCTCTTCCGCTTTTTGGGGGCCGTGATAGGTCAGAGTGGTGCATCTGGCAATGGTCAGCCTGTCCAGGCCACAACGGGCGTGACGGACACGGGCAAGCAACGTGCCGTTCCCTGAAACTGCCGCCTCGGCTTTTTCGAAGATACTCTGGCAGACGATGATATCGTCATTCGTCAGGAAACGGAAAGAGTCAAGGGAAGGGAACCAGATGACGATTCCGCTGGCCTTTTTCCGTGCCGTGTCAAGTGCCTTGCGGTATTCGAGTACATACGGCGCTGCCGCGCCATAGTAGCGTTCCATGAATAACGCGATGAGCGCATTGACATCTTGATAGGGATCCTCAAGAAGTTTGCATTCCAGGAAGAATTTCAAGTCATGCATATCCGCGATGTGCGGCTCCTCATGCTCCCAGAGAATCCCGGACACATTGTGGTCAGCATAAAACTTGTAGAGGTCCCCGTATGAAAACTCGCTGGCATAGGGATAGCTGGAGGCGCCGAGGAAGCCAAAGGTAATGGCGTAATCCCACACAAAGAGATTCTTCGTGATCTTCGCCCACTGGGCTACCAAATCGCGAAACACTTTGTTCTCTGGAGCCAGAATGGACGCCGCCTGATTGGTGCGCGTATCACATAATCGGACTACGACGTTGTCTTCAGGCCGAATGCCGCCACTTGGCGGCTCTTCCGTATGATAGTATGCCAAGGTGGTGATATAGATATTCGGATACTTATCTTTGACAGCACGTGCGAGGTAATTGACAAAGTTCAGATAGAGTCCCGAATGGTGGTATTTCCTTGCCTCGGCAACGCAGGAAGGGCATTCGCATTTGGCCTTGTTGTCATTCATGGAGACATCATAGAACAGCGGCGGCTGAAGACCGTTTTTCGCGGCGTCGTCATGCCCCTTGCGGATATTTTCCAACAGCTTTTCCAGGAAAGCCTGCCGCATTTCGAGATTGGTCAGGCAAAGTTGTCCTTCCCTGGCTCCGCCGACACGCTTGCCTTTGATCAGCGTGAAGTATTCTGGATGGGTCTTGAGATACTCTTGTGCTGGAAAATACCGTTCAAAGGTATGGGCAAGAAAGGGTGGCCCGAAATTTCGCGAACCGCCGAGACAGGCAGGTATCGTCGCTTCCCCTGAACGATTCAGGCGATTTCGGACTGCGGTGACGGGCGAGCAATACGACCTCCTGGTTGAGGTGATGGTTCGGTAAATGTCGCGGTACATGAATCTGGGCCGCCCCGATTTGTCCAGCGCATCCAGGGTCAGGCTGGATGGTTCTGGCACATACTCTTCTGCGTCAGACCACCAGTGGATGTCGCAGAAATCCTCGAGAAAATGATAGACCGCATAGAGGACGCCGCGTGTGCCACCACCACCAGAAGTTCAATCAATGTGAAATTTTTCTTCATGTTTCCATCTCCAATGGTTCTTGACAAGAATTGACTGTTGATTTTGTTTTGCAAATACTATAATACATAAGTTCAAATGCACAATTGACTGAAAATATTATTATTTGACGGAAAAGATTTCAAAAACGACATTGGTTTCCTTGGGGAGTGGCAGGAACGGAGTTGGGATGCTACAGTATGTTCGAGTTTGGCCGAAATATGTCAGGCTCCTGGTTTTGGGGCGACGAGTTCAATGCGTGCCCGGTATTTTTTACGCTGTCAATTTTTGAAATCACCTCCATGTCCGTATCCGAAAGCAAACCGCCGCGCTACCTGATCAAGGTGGATCATTTTTATTGTCCGAAGGATCGGTCGGCGATTCATCCGTTGACCATTCCCGCAGGGAACAACTATATTGAAATTGTCACGTCTGGAGTGGTCTATTTTACCAGCAATGGCATACGCAGGAAATACACGGCTGGAGCCATGTTCTGGCATATTGGCGGCGAGGAGACCATCCACGAAACGGAGCCCAGGGATCCTTACAGTTGCTATGCGTTTCATCTGGTGGGATATGAACCAACCCGGAAAGTTCCGCGCATTACCAGTTGGCTGCCCCTTGACAATGCGAAGGCCTTCGGGAAAGAGTGTCTGGAGGCGTTCCACAACAGCGGCACCAAACAAGTCTATCTGGCCGACTATGTCTATGCGACGCTTCTGTATCGAGCCACTGCGCCGCAGGCTTCCGCAATCCTGTATCCCCGGAAGCTGAGCGATGCCCAGGCATTTATAGACAGCAGCATTCAGAATCAGAAGGAGGTGAACGTCAATGAAGTTGCCGCATTTGTCTCTATCAGCAAGCCATATCTTTTTGCGCTTTTCAGGGAATATCTGCACTGCTGTCCCTATCAGTATATCCTGAATCAGAGAATCAATCGCGCCAAGGCGTTGCTTTGCGGCGAGCAACTCCCCATCAAGATGATAGCCTCCTTGTGCTGCTTCAATAACCTGGAGGTCTTCTACAGACAGTTCCATAACGCCACGGGAATTACGCCTGCGGAATACCGTAGAAAATATATCTATTAGCGATGGCAAAACAGCGCAGGGTTCTCAACTATTTTAGGTCAAAAAAGGCTATAAAAAGACGAGAAGGCATTTGCAATTTAGCAGGGGGGATGGTAAATTATACCTAACTTGCTGAAAAAACTCCTTGAGTTCAAAAAAGCCTGAAATGGAGCCTCCCATGAAAAGAAGGTTTACGTTGATTGAATTGCTTGTCGTAATAGCCATTATCTCCGTCTTGGCGTCGATGCTGTTGCCGGCGTTGAGCAAGGCGCGGGAGAAGGCGCGGACTATACGGTGCATGGGGCAGCAGAAGAACATAGCGATGGCAATTATCCTGTATTGCAATGACAACGAGGATTTCTATCCGCATTTCATGGGAGCGGCCTGCGCGGCAAATGACGCATCCTCCTATATGTGGAATCTGGCACTGTGCAGACACAAGTATTTGGATAGCCCCAAGTTCTATTTCTGCCCTGGTGCAGTCAACATGGAGAACTACTCCATGCCGAACTCCCCATCCAGTTGTGGCACGGTCACGAATTTCAATACCAATTCGAATTACAAGTGGCAATACACCACCTATGGCTATAATTTCGTCTGGTTTGGCTCGAGCCGCGGTAGAAAATTCCATAATGACGGCACGATATATTCAGGGATCAGCGGCACCGCCACTGCGGGGGATTTCCCGTCGGTGAAGATGATCGAGGTTCGCTCACCCTCCAATAAAATCGTTCTCGGAGACAGCGCTTCCACTGATACACGAGGGTATTATGCCTTTGGCCCCAGGGGCGTCGCCGACAATGGTCTCCCGAAAGCCCGCCACAACAATGGCTGCAACTATAGTTTTTCCGATGGCCATTCGGAGACGCTAAGCGGAAGCGCATTTAGCCAATCCAATACTTCCGCCACTGCCGAGCGCAACCACTACTGGGATCCCTTCTCCGAGAAATAGGGCGTCTGTCGCAATTCACTGAAGAGTTTTTGCCAATTTAAAACAGAAATATTTCATGTCCAAGAACATTACCATCAAGGCTGGAAGGATCGCATGGTCCTTCAATTCCTGTGGATTGCCATGTAGCATCAAAGTTGCTGGAAGGGAGTTCCTCAAGGCCCCTGCGGAACTCATCATTGAGGATGGAGAGCACAGGAGGCTGAAGTTTTCGCCTTCGGTACCGCCGCGCATCCGCAAAAACCAATGGGGGGTCACCCTGCTGGAGTTTGACCAGTTGACGGCCTCCACCCAGCCGTACACCGTTCTTACCATCCGACATGAGATATTCCGTGACGGTACCATCTTCACCGATGCCTTTTTCGCCGACCGTGCCACCCAGGAAAACTGCATCACTCGCCTGGAACTGCTCTATAGGCTCAATTTTGCCGATGCCTCAACCGTCCGCTGGGCGTTTTTCCATCGTCCGAAAAAGCTGGATGCCACACTGATACAGAGCATGTCTCCCGAGCGGGGACTGCCAGCAGGAAGCCCCCGCCTCGAAAAGAACGGCATCTTCCCCTTCGCCAGCTTCAATGTCCGCACCACTGAGGGACCCGCTTTCTACCTTGAAATGTTCATGGAAGGCGATTGCGTGCTTTCCCACAATCCGCTGGACAATGAGTCGTCGGTCACCTGGGAGGGGAATGACCCCGTTCTGCGCTGGAATTTCCAGAAGACTCCGGCCACACATGGGTGTGTTCCGCTGCAGTGGCGAAACCGCTGGGGGATGGTTGTCTCTCCGGCTCCGACCCGCCGCAATCTGCCGCCTCCCGTAATGTACCATTGCCAGGACAACTACACCAAGTATCCCAGCGATGACGCGCTCCAGGCAATCGCCGATAACGGCGCGGATATCCTGGCCATCCACGAATGCTGGCGCCTGGACGCCCAAAACGGGGGTGTGCCGGCCGATGAGAAGCGGTTCCGTGAAATTGTGGATTTCGCCCATCGGCGGGGCATTCGAGTCTGTCCGTACATTCGGGGCAATGAAAGCAGTGTGGTCGAGTACGGCATCGACTGGTTCAGTACGTACCTCAAGCGCAATTTTGACGGCTTGTACATGGATTATGGCGGCCCCTTCCACTATATCATCCCGCCCAATGAGAATTTCCAGGGAGGCCGGGTCCTTTTCCGCAAGCACTATCTGGATAACATGGCGCGGCGAAAAGTCATCGGCAAAAACGGCGTGCTGCTGAGCCATACGGGACCCTTCTTCTCCGCTCTGGGCATGACCGATGGCACGGTGGACGGCTATGTCTCCGGCGAAGGTGAAAGAGGCATCATGATAAAAAGCCGCGATGACCACGCCTATTATGCCATGACCTACGCCTGCTGCTCGACTTTATGGACTGCGGCTTTTCCCGAGTACATGAGTCCCCGCATCGTCCCTGCGTTGGCGGCCACTGGGCAGGCTCCTCATTCCGCCATTGGGCTGGCCTCCTACAGCAGCTCGCTAGCCCATCCGCCAACGCCTGGAATCAACGACGTGAATTTCCGACCATTGTGGAAACTGTGGCGGTTGATGAAGGGGGAGAGGAATTTGCGGATTTTCAATGACTACAACTGCGCGGGTGTCTTCCCCCAACGGGAGGAACTCTCCCATTACATCATGATTTCAGGGGGAAAGGCCGTCTGCATTTTCGCCAATTTCACTGACCGTGATCTGAAGGTAGTTCCCCAAATCAACTGGAAAAAGACCCGCTACACTCCCAAGGGACGCCTGACGCTTTGCCAGCCGAATACGACGACTCCGGGAAAGGCCATCCAATTCACCGCCAGGAGCTTCACCTTGAAGCCCTATGGGTTGGCGGCGCTCTGCAGTGGTGAAATTGATTTCTCCGAGTATGAGCGTCCCTATCCGAAGATTGCTCCAGAGGGCAAGGCATACATGGAGGAGATTGAACGGCAACGCCAGCTGAGGGAACCCTCGGAAAAGGCGGACTGGCATTTGAGGATCGCATTTTACAAGGCCAAGACCCAAAACACCTACGAGGAGTCGCTCATCGCCGACCTCCAAAACAACAAAATCCTCCTGGGGAAAATGGAGGAGAACCATTTCACCGAAATCGTGGAACTTAACCGCAAGGGAGAGTGGCTCAAGCTCAAACCTCTGCTGGGAAAAGGCGTCCACAAACTTGCAGTGAGGAGTTTCCACCTGCCCGATGGGGAGCCCTTCTACTCCTTCTTAATGGTTCAGCTTTCCAAGGACGGCAAAAACTTGAGCAGGGAAATCATCTATCTCAATGAACTGGAAGCCGACCGGAGCTGCGTCAACTTCTCCATCGACATCAAATAAGGTTCCCGAATACATGGATTTTGCCATCAGAGACCACCAGGTATTTTTCAATGGACGAAAACAACCGCTGCTTTCAGGCGCAATCCATTATTTCCGCACCTTGCCTGAACAATGGCATGACCGACTTCTGAAACTGAAAAACTGCGGCTTCAACGCCGTGGAAACCTATCTGGCCTGGCATCTCCATGAGGAACAGGAGGGGCAATTCGATTTCTCTGGCAGGTTGGATGTCGCCCGATTCATCCGCACGGCAGGAGAACTTGGTCTTGCGACAATTGTCCGCCCCGGACCGTACATCTGCTCGGAGTGCGATTTGGGCGGCATGCCCGGCTGGCTTTTGGGCAAGCCGGGCATGCGTCTGCGCTGTGCCAATCCGCTCTTCATGCACTATGTCAGAATCTACCTGCGGCATGCCCTGGAGCAGCTCTTTCCCCTGCAATGTACCCATGGCGGCAATCTTATTGCCATGCAAGTGGAAAACGAATACGGGAGCTATGCGGCAGACAAGGAGTACCTGCGGCAACTGGTGGATTGCATCCGCCAAAACGGCGTCGATATCCAGCTTTTCACCTCGGATGGTCCGGCGGATATCTGCCTGAAAAACGGCACTTTGCCGGACATTCCGGCCACCGTCAACTACCGAAACCATCCCGCTGACGCCTATCGCCAATTGGATTCCTGTGACACCGGATACCCCAATGCCCATGTCACCATGGAATTATGGACGGGCAAGGCGTGGCATTGGGGAGTGGAGCCGCAACACCATCGGGACCAGGACGTGGCACGCGACATCCGGGAGATTCTGGAGGAGGGCTCCTCCGTCAACTGCTATATGTTCCATGGCGGGACCAATTTTGGCTTTACCAGTGGGGCGAATTATTTTTCGCGGAAATATATGCCCCTGCTGACCAGCTATGAGGTGGATGGCTTTCTGGATGAGGGCGGGATTCCGACGGGGAAATACTATGCGGTCCAGAAGGTGATGGAGGAGTATCGTCCCGGCACGACCGCCCCGCCGCCCGAGACGGCTTCCACGGCCTATGCTCCCATGTCACTTACGGGATTTGCGCCTCTGTCCAGTGCCCTGGAACGGCTTTCAAAGCCATTCTTCCTGCCCCTTCCAGAGACCATGGAGGCATTCGGGCAATCCTTCGGTTTCATCCACTATTCAACCTGGGTTTCCCCCGTAAATAACGGCAGATATTATCTGCAAAACCTGCGTGACCGCGCAATCGTCAGGGTCAATGGAAAGACCATTGCCACCATCAGTCGCCAGGATGAAGAGCAATCCTTCTCCCTCCAGGTGGCGGAGGAGCATTCCAGGCTGGAAATACTGGTCGAGAACATGGGCAGAATCAACTATAATACGGAGATGGAGTGTGAACGCAAAGGGTTGACTGCCGTTGTCCAGCAGGACAGCCATGTTTGCCAGCTGACGGGATGGCAGATTCATCTCCTTCCGCTCAAGGATCTTTCGCCTCTTTCCTACGGCGAGATTCCTGCGGGCAACCATGAGCCTGGCTTCTACCAAGGGGAATTCAAAGCTGACGAAATTGCCGATACCTTTCTGCTGTTTCCTGATGGTGTACGGGGATACGTATGGGTCAATGGCTTCAACCTGGGACGCTACTGGACCATTGGGCCGCAGCGGACCCTTTACCTCCCCTGGCCGTTGCTGAAAAAAGGGAGAAATGAAATAGTCGTCTTTGAGCTTCACGGGCTCGACTCTTTGCAGCTTCGCTTCTCCCCACGTCGGATTATTGATGCAATGAGTGACATACCAAATCTTTGATCTAATTTGGAGATTGAATGATGGCAAGCAAATTTTACCAGATGCTCGTTTGTGGCTTTGCAATGGTGCTGTTGCCAGTGCTGGCAGAGGAGACCAGAATCGAGTTTGAAGGCGGCATACTCAATGCCGCGAGCGATGGGTTCACCTACTTGGAAAAGCCTGTGGCTTTTCCCGAATCGGGTGAGCTCGAATTCGAATTCAAGCCTGAATACGGCCTCGAAAAGAAATTCCCAGAGCGCGAGGTCTTTACCTACTACCTGTTTTCCGCGCGCACGGACCAAGGGGGGCTGTTTGCAGGAATCAATGTGGTTCCAGATAAGCCAACCGTCATCTGGCTCTATGGGAAAAATCCCGGCGACAATGGAAGCGTATTCGGTACCCAGGGGGCTTTTCCCGTTTCCAAGGGTGAATGGTGCCATATCAGGGTTCGCTGGAATGAAAAGAATCTGCAGTTGAAGGTAAATGGCAAGGTCGCCGTCTCCATGGACACGGCCTCCTTCAAGAACTACCGCCTGGAGCTGCCCAAAACCATCCAAATTGGCGGCTCGCCGTCGGCTCCAGCCGCTCATGGTGAATTTCGCAATTTCGTCATCCGCGATATAGCCAAGCCAGGCAAAACCACGATTGTCGGCATCCCCGAACTGACTGAAATGGAAGTTCGCACGGAAAATGAGCAACTGCTCCATCTGGTCGCAGAGTCCCCCCAGGCTCCGTCCAGGCTCACCATTCGTCCCGGAATCTTCCCTGTTGGCAAGGGTCAGCGCTTTCTGGTGGATTTCTCCAATGCCGTGCCCTACGAAGTGACGGCTGAAAAGGCAGGCGAATTAATCGTGGAATTCCCGAAGCGCTATCGCTCGGACATGATCATCTCTCCTCTGCCAGGCGACAACCTGCTGCCAGACAGCAGCTTTGAAGCCGCCCAGCTCGACTGGGATGGCGCACAACTTGGCGCCATGGCACGCACGGGCAGCCAAAGCCTGA
>JAFRLP010000162.1 GCA_017431185.1 Victivallales bacterium
CATGACTCGCTCCACTTCCCGCTTGCGGCCAATCACGGGGTCAAGCTGGCCGTTGCGCGCCAGTTCCGTGATGTCCCGCCCGAACTGCCGAAGCGCCGAATGCTTGCCGCTGCCTGACGTGGCAAACGCATTTCCAGGAGGTGCGCCCAGGTCATCATCCTCGTCGTCATTCCCCGGCCCTTCACCGCTTCGCATTTGCTCATCCTGGTTGATGAGTTCAATGTTGGTCTGGTCGCTGGGCGGAAGATACGAACTGTCCAGCCCCTTCAGGATGTCGTTGCGGATGGCGAGGCGGTCAACCTTCAGCTTGTCCAGCACCTGGTCAGTGAGGCTGCCACCGCTCTCCTGCAGCAGCGCCAGGAGCAGGTGCTCGGTGCTGATGTACGGATAGTTCAGCGCGCGTGCCTCCTTTGCCGCCAGGCGCACCAGACGGAACACCTCCTGCGAATACGGCAGTTCCCTGTCCGTCTGAAGGGCGGTGTCCCCGCCTGGACTGAGTTGCTCCAGCATGTTTCTGACTTTGTCGTAGTCAACGCCACTGTCATTGAGGCATTCGTAGGCGACTCCGACCTTGATGCAGAGCATGCCCAGCAGAATGTCCTCGGTTCCGACGGCGCTGTTGCCAGATTTCTTGGCGTCCTTGCGCGCCAGGGCCATCACTTGCTCCGCACGTGGCGTAAGGAGATTGAAGTAATTGGAGTTGTTATCCGACATGGATTGTTTCCTGATTTGTCTTTGCAACCCTATAATATATATCCATTTCGCGAAAAAGTCGGGTTGAATCTCCGCAGAAATGTGCTACATTAAAGGAAATGCCATGAATGGAGGCGGATTTGGACTCCTCTTTTTGGACTGAAGAAGGAACATCGTCATTATGCCAGAAGACCAGCAACCCAAGAAAGCGCGTTCGTTGTTTGACTCCCGGTTGGGAGCCGATGCCGTTCGGGAGGAACAGCGCTGGGAGCATGAGACGAGGCGTCGCCGCAGCCTGGCCATCAAAGCCGTCATCCCCCTGGTGACATTGAGCGTCTGCGCCTATTTTGCGCTGGCCGCCACCTGCCACCTCTACCCGTTCAAATCCAAAGAGGAATTGGATTACCTGGACTCTCTCAAACCCCAGGCGCACGGCTTTGAGGAGGCAAAACTGGTCATCGAGTTCAGCAAGGACAACTACAGCATGTCCGCCGGCGCCATTCAGGATGTGCTGATGGAGGCAGTGGATTCCAAGCCCAGCGAAATCCGTCTGGTCATCTCCTTTTTGCAGCGTCTTTCGGAAAAGGAGCGCGCCGCGTTGGGGGAAGGCGTGGAGGCCTCCGTCGCCGTGAACGGGGAGTGCCGTTTCCAGGTTCCCGCCGTTCAGGGCAAGCCGGCGCACGACGTGAATCTGCAGGCCATTACGGAGAGCAATGCGCCTCTCCCTGATGATTTGCGGCGCATCCTCAACCAGCAGTATGCCAAGGTCTATGGGGCTGACCGCCTTCCCGTTTTTGACTTCACACCAAAGAAGGCGCCTGCTGCGGACAACGAGGTGACGCCACCGCCCCAGCCATCCTCCTATGTCCCTGAAGAGGGGGAAGTGAGATTGACGGTGCCTAAAATGGAAGTGAGACAATAGGAGCCTGTTATTCAGGGGAGGGATGGTGTCATGATTCGTCAGGAGGTCGAAACATTCTTTGGGCAGGATTCGCCCCTGCGCCAGGCCAATGAGCAGGGGTTTCGCTACGAGGTGCGCCCGCAGCAGAGCGAGATGGCGCTGGCCGTCGCCTCCGCCATGGATGACGGCGTGAACCTCTGCGTGGAGGCCCCCACTGGCGTCGGCAAGACCTTCGCCTATCTGGTGCCTGCGCTTTATCAGGCCCGCCAATCCGAAAAATGCGTCATCATCAGCACGCATACCATCAATCTTCAGGAGCAAATCATCCATCGGGACATCCCGATGCTGGAGCGGATGCTCGACAGCAAGATCGACGCCGTGGTCGCCAAAGGACGGACCAACTACCTCTGCCTCAGGCGCTACACCGCCATTTTCGAGGAAGACCAGGCGATTCTGGAATTCGACGGCAGCCTGGGGGAACTGACCCGTCTGCAGAAATGGGCCTCCCATACCACGACGGGGGATTATGGCGACATTCCGCGCGGAGTCTCGCCATCCCTCTGGCACCAGGTCTGCTGCGAACGCGGCGCCTGCCTGGGCGGAAAATGCGATTTCTTCAAGCGGTGTTTCCTGCAACGCGCCAAAAGGCGGCTGCAGCAGGCGGAAATCGTCATCGCCAACCACGCCAAGTTCTTCACCTCCCTCGCCGTGGACGCCGCACAGCAGAACCTGGCGAATGAGGACGAAAACCGCGAGGCCGCCTTGCCTGACTATGCCGCCGTGATTCTGGATGAGGGACACACGCTGGAGGACGCAGCATCCAATCACTTGGGCCTGCACGCCGATACCTTTGTGATTCGCCGCCTGCTGGGACGGCTTTACCACACGGAGCGCAAAACGGGCATCCTGGCCAATGTCATCTACGCCAGGGAGCAGGAGTCTGTGGTTGACTGCACACGCCGTGCCTCGCTCTTCTTCGAGCGGCTGCTCGCCTGGCTGGAGCCTCAGCAGGTGAATCCCCTGAGGTACTTTGTGCCGAACCATATCCAGAACTACCTGGACGAGCCGTTGCAAACCCTGCTGTTCAAACTCAAGGAACTCGTCCAGCGTGAGGACGACACGGAGACGTCCGCCGAACTGAAGGGAGTCATTTTCGAACTGGAGGAGCAGGCGCTGGCGCTGAACATCTTCTTCACGATGGAGCGTCCCGACTGCGTGTACTGGTTTGAGAGGGAGGGGCGGCAATTGCAGGAAATCAGCATGAATATCGTGCCCATCGACATTGCGCAGACCTTGCGGGAGATGCTTTTCGCAAAGGCCCCTGTCATTGTCACCAGCGCCACCTTGGCGGTGAACGGCGACATCGGCTACTTTCAGAAGCGGGTCGGCTGCCCTGACTCCCGTTCGCTCATCCTGGATTCGCCGTTTGATTTCCAGAGGCAGGTGAAGTTGTTCTGCACACGCAGAATGCCCGACCCCAAGGACAGGGATGCCTTTGAGGCGGAGGCGAGCAGCCATCTCCGGCATTTCCTCAAGCAGACAGGGGGACGCGCCTTCGTCCTGTTCACCAGTTACCTGACGATGAACCACATCGCCGAGGCCATGCAGCCCTTCTTTGAGGAGGAGAATATCCGTCTGCTTGTCCAGGGCGGCGACCTCTCCCCACGGCGGATGCTGGAGGAATTCCGCAAGGACGGTCACGCCGTCATCTTCGGCAACTCCAGTTTCTGGACAGGAGTCGATGTCCCTGGTGATGCCCTCTCCAACGTCATCATCACACGTCTGCCCTTTGCCGTGCCAGACCATCCTCTGGTGTTCGCCCGTTCGCAGAGAATTGAACAGGAAGGACGCAGTTCCTTCATGGACTACTCCGTCCCCGAGGCTGTGCTGAAGTTCCGCCAAGGCGTCGGTCGCCTGATTCGCACCAAAGAGGACACGGGCATCATCGTCATCCTGGACAGCCGCGTGCTGAACAAACGCTATGGCGCAATGTTCCTCCATTCCATTCCCCAATGCCCCATGGAGGAGTTTTGAAAATTGCTTTTTTGGGGGAATTATGTGCTTGATTCTCTCTGTATGGCTTGGAGAAGAAGTTCAGCATTTTCTTCCTCTAAAGGGAGGACAGGCCCAGAGGGGCGATGGCGCGGGGCAGGATTCCCTTCATCATGGCGATGGCAATGCCGTAGTTGGTGAAGGGGACGCCCTGGTCTTCGGCGCATTTCATGCGGTAGCGGAGCTCACGCTCCGTGAGCATGCAGCCGCCGCAATGGAGAATGAGCGCGTAAGGCGACAAATCCTCGGGA
>JAFRLP010000163.1 GCA_017431185.1 Victivallales bacterium
AAGGAACTGTCGGGTCTGCCCCAGGCCAGCGCTGAACAGCGTTTTCAGGCGGCAATGAATGCGGCAGTCTGCCTGGGGAGATCAGGCGACCTGCAACTTGCCTTCGCGCAGTTCAAGAACGCGGAGCCACTGGGAGGAACCTTGGAAAACCGTGCGGAGGCCCTGTACTGCGCCGCCAAAGTCGCCACGGACGCGGCGGCCGCGACCACGCTTCTGGAGGACGCATCCTCTCCCTGCAACTATGTCGAGGAGGCCCTGAATCTATTCCAGAAGGTGGCGGAGGAGTTCCCCGCCACGCCAGCGGCCCCCAACGCCCGGTTTGACCAGGCCACCTTGCTGGCGGAGCGGCAGAGGCTTGTCGAGGCGGCGGAGGCATACGCCCGCTTCGCCGCGGACTACCCTCTGGAGGAACGCCATGACCTGGCTCTGCTCTATCGGGGCGTCTGCCTGCGAAAAGCGGCCAAAACGCCGGATGAACTGCTTGCCGCAGCCCGTTACCTGGACAGGTTCGCCGACTCCATCAAGGACCAGGAAATCGCCGACCAGGCCCTGCTGGAGAGTTTCAGGGCAGCCAAGGACGGCGGCTCCGGCAGCCAGGCCCACTCCGCGCTGACCCGCATCCTGTCCCGCCAGACCTCCAAACTGCGCAGCGAGGCGCTCTTCCAGAACTCCGTTCTCTTTTTCACGGAACAGCGCATCCCCGAAATGCGGGCGGACGCCGACAAATTCTTCAGCGAGTATGCCACCCTGCCTTTGGCGGACGAATTGCACATCCTGGTCGGGGACACCTACGCCAACGAGGGCAACTGGCAGGAGGCCCTCAAGCACTACATCTCCCCCGTGAACAGCAAGATGAGCCCCGACCTGCTGCCTGTGGCATACTATGAGTCCGCGCATTGCTGCTACAAGTTGGAGGATGACCGCACGGCGCTCTCCCACATCAACGGCCTTCTGGACATTTACCGGGAAAACGACCCGCAGCCCCTGTCTGAGGACACGCACCAGATCCTAGCGCGCGCCCACTATCTCAAAGGCGACATCCTTGCCCAGGACGGGCATTTCCATGAGGCACGTGACGAATACGCCGCCAGCCGCAACGAGGCGGGCGACACCATCCTGGGCTTCACCGCCCTGGGACGCCAGGGCGAAATGTCCCTGGAAATTGCCCGTGTGCTCATCAATGACAAGCAGGAAGACGACCCGCAGACACACAACGCCTTCCAGACGGCGGAAAAGTGTTTCCAGACCATCATTGACAACAATCCCTTTCCCAGTCCTCTCTATCTGATGGCGCGCTATCGCCAGGCGGTCTGCTACGCCAGCCAGAAGGCCTCCGAAGAGGCAGCCCTGGACACATTCAAAGACCTCATCATCACCTACCGTGACCATTGCCTGACCGGCGAACCCCGCAATGACTTCTATTTCGCCAATGCCGTTTACGAGGTCTGCCGTATCCTGGAACGCAAGGGGGATGAACTTTCCCTGACCCAGGCCAAAAACTACTACAAGATGCTGATTGAACGGAACCTGCCGACCTCCGCCACTGCCCGCGAGCGACTCAAGGCTCTGGAACATCGCAAGGCAAAGTAATGCACCGCAGCCATGATACAGTTCGCCATTGACAGTTCTCGCCTGGTCTCCTTCGCCCTCCAGAAGGATGACTCCAGCCTTGCCAGCGCCGAAATGGATTTCGGACGGGATAGCGACAGCCGGTTCCTCCCCGCGCTCACCCGGTTTCTTGCGGAACACTCCCTTGTTCTGCAGGACGTCACGCACTGGACGGTTGGGACGGGGCCTGGCTCCTTCGCCGGCATACGCTTCGCCCTGGCCATGGTCAAGGGCTTCTGCGCCGGCGCCGGCGCGCTCTCGCGCGGCGTCCCCAGCAGTTACGCGCTGGCCACGCAAATGCGCCAGGCAGGGCGGGTCGGCGTGCTGACGGACGCCCGATGCGGAAAAGCGTTCCTCTCCATCTTCCAATGCGATGAAACGGGACCGCAGCCAGTCGCGGCGGACGCCATCCTGGGCCTGGAGGAACCCTGGCCTGACGAGACTGCATGCGACTGCTATTGCACCTGCGGAGAATCCTTTGCCGCGCTGCTTCCCGCGTCTATTCAGGGGCGACTGACCTTGTTGTCCACGCCAGACGCGACTCCGCTCCTGCTGGCCCCGTCCTCCCTGTGGCCTTGGCTGGCCACCCCTGCGGCGGAACCCATCTATGTCCGCCCGCCCGCCTGATTTCCCAGGCCAGTCTGATGTAATCCCTCCTTGGGGGTTATGGCATTCAGGTTCCCGACGATGATGAATTTCCTGTCATGCTTCAACGCATATTGTCGCATGCGCAAACGGGAACGATTTTTCCATTCTTAACGGTAGTGGACTGATTGGCCTTCAGGACTGTGCCGGCAGTCAACAGCGAATAGCCTCCGACAATGACGTTTTCCTCCACAACGACAGGTGCAAGCAGCAGTTCGTCCCCCACCTGGACATGGGCATTCAGGCGCGTGCCGGCGCCAAAGCAAACATGGTCGCCGATGTTCACGAACTGGCGCTCCAGCACGACCGTTCCGGCAGACCAATAGACAAGTTTTCCGACTTTGCTTCCCCAAAGCCTGAGCCAGAGGCTGTAAAGCGCCGGGACGCAGCGAAGCGCCTCCTCTAAGGCGGGAAAGCGCAGGTAGATGACCTGGGTGCAGAAGGTGAACCACCAGACGTAGTAGTCCACCGAGAAAAGCCTGATGCGATTCTCGCGCAGCGGATGAATCAGCAGCGCCAGACGTGTGCAAATCAGAGGATAGAGATAGAGGAAGAAGAGGAACGAGACGACCTTCCATGTCAGACCAGGCGTGAATGCCAGCGAAATCGCGCAGAAAAGAACGTGGAAGAAGGGGAAATAGTTGCATGCGATCATCATCAGAACCTGCCGTGGAGTCATTTTCTCGGTCATTGCATGTCCTCCGTCTTGAATTAGGTGCGCCAGCCCTTGGAAATCAGCATCCAATAGACGTCCGTTCCGCAGAATTGCCGCTGAATGGGGCAGGTGAACTGCCACCAGTCGTGCATGAGCACCGTCTGTCCACGGTATTCCTCCTTGATTACCGTATCGCCGGAATAGACGATTTTCACGGGGCGCCCGCGGAATGAACTGTCAAACAGTTCAATGGTGGTGAAGCCCTCGATTTCCCCTGTCCCGCCATAGAGCAGGAGAATGACCTGCTTCCCCGCAAGGTCATGCCGCAGCTTGTCGATGCTGGTGCCGTCGTATGTCATGGCCATAAGTTCCGCCATGCGGCGGATGGTGTTCTCCGGCGCATCCTTCACGGGAATGATTTGGCTTTTGAGGCTGTTCATAGGGTCGCGACCTCCACGTGGGGAATTCTGCCATCAATGCGGGAGCGGACGGATTCGTCGTCCGCATAATCGGCAATGTAAAGACGGCTTTTGTAGGTGAGCCTTGGAAAAAGACGGACGGCGGCGTTCAGGGGGGCTGACTCGTGCAGGCACAGCATGAAGTAGCGAAGGCCGCTTTTTCGCACATCGTTGTAGATGTGCGAGAGAATCGCCTGCAGAATGTCCGCGCTGTCATCCTGGATGGCGACAAAGGACAGGCAGGCATTGGGGATGACCTCCCCCTCGTCAGGCAGAAAGCCGCCGAAAATCTTCTTCATCACCCTCATTTTTCCATTGTAGCGGTTGACCAGGAGCTGCTTGAATCCAGTCTGGTCCCACAACGCCGCCACCCCGACGAGCCGCCCCTCCCGACGGGCGACGGTGAAGTCCTCAATATGGAAACCGTTCAGGCCGAGAAAAAAGTCCCGCGTATATACGGGATGGAATTGTCGCCGCCTGGAGTTGGAGTCGATGAACGCCACAATGTCATCCAATTCATCCATTCGGGCGTGGGAAATGTCAAGGGCTTGACTGCGGCGCTTCCAAATCAGGGGGAAGATGAAATAGGTTTTGAGAAGCCCCCAATCCACGTAGTTTGGAATCGTGCCGGCCTTGTTCTTCCATGTCAATGCGATTTTGGCCAGGCGGTTGTCCTCGACGATGGTCGTGAAGTGAGTCAGGGCACGTCCGTCCATCATCAGTTCCCTCATGGCCCGGAATCCATTGCTGAGCACCTTCAAATGCCGTGCGCCTGGAGATATGCGAGTTCGCCCAGGTAGCCGATGGTCTGCGGTTCGCCGTTGACGTATGCCTTCCGCAAAGCGGCATTGTCCGCCAAGCCACCATTTGTCATAGCGAAGGCGAGGCCTCATCTCCTCATAGTGTTCCGGTCCCGGATAGGCCGTGTTCACGGTGAAGCGTGGAATGTCGATGTTGGCCTCATAGACGAAGTCAACCGTTCGCTTGAAGCAGTCCTTGTCGTCACTGTCAAGCCCGAAGACAAAGCACCCCATAATGGCAACATCGTTGTCGTGCAGCAGTTTTGTCGCATTGCAGAAGCGGTTGGCGGAGTTGAAGCCCTTTCTTATGCTGTTGAGGGTCTGCTGCGAAACGGTCTCGAATCCCACCAGCACTCCCTTGAGCCCAGACTTGACCGCCAGTTCAAGCAGTTCCCTGTCCTCCCCAATGCGGATTGTCATGGGACTTGCCCAGTGCTTCTTCATATGGAATCATCGCCCTGAAGAGCTCTTTCGCGTAGCCGTCCTCAATCGGGCTGGGAGCGACAAAGACAAAGTTTCGGCCTGGAAGCCGCCTGATTTCATCCACGACGTCCTCTATGGGACGGTGATAGTACCCTGGCGAACTGTATGGCGTGCAGCAGAAGGCGCATTTGTTGCGGCAGCCGTATGTCGCCTGAACGCTGTTGACAGTGATGAAGCGCATCTTCTTCGAGGAATAGATTTCACGCCTCGGCAACGGAAAATTGGCATCGCACATATCCTGCCTCGCCCGGTAGATTGGCTGCATCCTCCCGTTCCTGTAGTCCCGAAGCATCTGCGGAAAAATCTCTATGCCCAGCCCAACCTGGACGCTGTCAACATGCTTTGCAACTTCGTCAGGGCACAGCGTCGCATGCACTCCCCCCATGACGACTTTCTTTCCTTTCGCCCGGAAATAGTCAGCATAGCGATAGGCGCGCGAAGAGGCCCCCGTAATCGAGGAAAGGCATATCAAATCGGCGTCAATTTTGGTGGCGTCAACGACCTCCACGCCTTCGTCATAAACCTCATCTTTGGCCTCGCCCTGGCGTGCCTCATTTTCAAGTCGCCCAAAAACAACCAGGCCGTGGAAGTCAAGGCGGCGGCGTCTCGCCGCCGTCAGCACAAAGCAAGAAACAAAAAGCGCTGAACTCCAATGCCCCGAAACTCCACGCGGCGAAAGCAATTGGCTGTTGCTTTCGCCACTGGGAGTTCTGGAGTTTGGGAGAGGATAGTACCCATGGCGGACGCGCCGCCAACACGATGCACGAAACAAAAAGCGCTGGGGATTTCGCCGCTACACCAAGTGTTTCATTGGAGACGTCAGGGCCGGTTGCTGGTGCAGAGAGTGCGGGTGACCTCCTCGGGGTGGTCGGCGCGTATGGCGGTTGTCCAGCCAGGAATGTCCTTGAAGTGAATATTGCAGTTGAAGAACGCGATGGCTTTCGCCAGGGATATCTCGAAGCCCGCGTCCGTGGAGGCGTGCCCCCAGCCGCCCTCGGCATTGACGTTGGGCGCGGCTCCCTGGCCCTCGTATTGCAGCTGCAGGTTCCGGAAGGTAAGATTCCGTACGCTTCCCGTGGAGTTGCCGACAATCTGCGAGGTCAGTTCGACCGTGGCTCGGATGTCCGAGAACACCATGTTCTCAATGCATCCGCGCGATGTCCTCCGCCAGCCTTCCACGTTGTCCAATTTGATGTTGAACAGCCTTTCGCATTCGCAGTGCATCTGCCTGAATTCGAGATTGCGCAATTTTCCGCCGACGTTCTGCTCGTCATAGTGGGTGACGATGCAGATGCCCGTGCGCGTGTCTTTGATGAGGCACTGCGAGAACAGGCACTGCTCCACCACGCCGTCCCCCACTCCGATGCGGAAGGCGTTGGCGTAGTTGGATTCCAGCACGCAGTTGCTGATGGCCAGGCGGCGGCATGGCTGGGCGCGTCCCAGATTGTCGCAGTCGCAGCGGATGGCCAGACAGTCATCCCCCGTCTGGATGAGGCAGTCGCTGACCGTGACGTCCTCACAGCAGTCCAGGTCGATGCCATCGTTGTTGGCGACGCGGAAATCGCCCCTGATGTCCAGGCCGTGTATCCGTACATTGCGGCAGCCGAACAGGTGGGAGTGCCAGTAGGGGGCCTCCCGCAATTTGAGGTCACGCAGACTGACATTCTCGCAGTTGCAGAGGAAGAGCATCTGCCCCGGGCGGGTGTTCCGTTTGAACCAGATGCGGATTTCCGGGTCCATTTCGTGGAGGAACGCCTCCCTGTTGCCGTTGATGCATCCATCCCCCGCCAGCGTCACGTTTTGCTGTCCGATGGCGTTGATGAGATGCCGCCCCAAGGTGAATTCCGAGGGGCTGCTCCAGCTTTGCGGGCAGTCTTCGGGTTGGCGGTAGTCCTCCAGATTGGGGGAGGCCAGCAGAGTGGCTCCCGCTTCAAGGTGGAGTCCGCCGTTTCCTTTCAGGAACAGGGAGCCGCTCAGGTAGGTTCCAGGCGGCAGGCAGACCATGCCGCCTGCGTCGATGGCGCGCTGAATGGCTGCGGTGTCATTGGTTTGGCCATCCCCGATGGCCCCGAAATCTTTGACGTTTCTCATGCTTCGATGTCTTTTTGGAGGTTGGAACGGAAATCCTTGATGACGTTGTAGGTGATGCGGTTGGAGTCGTGGAAACTATGCGCGCCGTCGTAGGAGGTGCGGGTCAGGTAGATGATGTCATCCCCGTCAAATTGCCAGTCCGTGTATTGGAAGCCGATGGTCTCCAGGGCGGTTTTCCAGTCCTTCCCGCTCATGTCCCACATCAGCAGACGGCAGGTTTTCCAGTGGCGCAAATCGGGGGAACAGGCCATGACGAGGCGGCCGCGCGTGCTGCGCCATTCCCCCAGGACCTCATTGCACAAGGTGACGTACATCCCGCTGACGGAATCGAGGTCCACCTTGAATTTCGACGGGGCCGCGGGCATGTCGATGATGCCCGTCTGGTAGTCGAATTCAATGCGTGAGCCATCGTCGGAGACGGTGCAAAGCGCCGCCTTGTTGGGGCGCTGGAGGTGGATTCTGCGCAGGGCGGCGAGCGTGCCGTCGGGGCCTTCCACGATGCTGCTTTCCAGCCAGCCCGAGTATGTCGGGCATAAACTTCTCCGATTCATTGCGCATCACGGAATACAGCCCTGCCGTGCGGGCTTCGCCGCAGCATCAGGGCAGTCTC
>JAFRLP010000014.1 GCA_017431185.1 Victivallales bacterium
AGACCTACGCGGAGGTCACCGAACGCGCCTATGCCGCGCTTGAGGACATCGCGCGGCGGCACGAGGGGCAGCGCGTCGTTTTGTGGGCTTTGAGGTGGTCACCTTTGACACGACGCGTTTCACCTTCCCCGTCAAAAAATCCAAGCGGGTCATCTTCTGCGCCATCATCGTCGCCGCCCTCGCCTACACCTTCATGACCCTCGTCAGCGTATCCATCATCCCCGACGGATATGCCTCCTGGCAAGCCTACATTTCCGACCTTGACAACTTAAGCGGAATCGTCTCCATCCCAGGCTTCCACGCAGCCCAAAAGACAATGGGGCGTTTCGGGCTTGCAGTGGTCGGAGTCACCGCGATGGCCGCAATCCTGACCGGCATCATCGGGGCATACCGTGCCACCGTGAACCTCCTCTCCACCATGGCCGAGGACAAAATCCTCTCGCAGAAATTCGCAAAGACGAGGTACTGCATCCTCTTCATCATGCTCCTCTCCATCCTCATATCGCTTTTGGGCAGGAACACGCTGGTCTGGTTCATTGACCTGACCGCCTTCGGCGCCATTGTCACCTACGGATACACCTCCATTGCGGCATACAAAATCGCCAGGACACAGAAAAACCGCCGGATCATGCTGGCCGGCGCGTTGGGGACGGTAATCTCCGCGCTGTTCGGATTCGCCCAGCTCGTACCCCACATGGTGGCACTGGACGCCATGTGCAGCGAGGCCTTCCTGCTCCTCTCCCTCTGGTGCCTGCTGGGCTTTGTGTTCTATTGGCGCATGGTCAAGCGGAGTTCCCTGGCGGAATACGGAACCATGGCCGTTTCAGGCCTGGTGCTGTTTGCGCTGCTTCTCTACACCGCGCTGATGTGGATGACTACATTGCTTTTGCGCATCCGGAAACTGGAGGATTTGCATGGCACCCTTCACATCGGCGGAATCGTTTTGCTGTTGATTATCTTCACCGGGCTGGCCGTCATGCTCTACATCCAGAATTACGTGAGAAAAATGCATGAGGCGTCAGCGCGGGAGAGAATCCGCATCTCGGAGGGAAGCCTCGCCAGAAGCCAATTCCTACTGAACTTGTCCCATGACATACGCACTCCGATGAACGCCGTGATAGGCTACACGACGCTGGCGCTCAAGGAACCCGACTTCATGCTCCGGGATTATCTGAAGAAGATTGAAAAGTCAGGTCTCCAGTTGCAGACGCTTCTCGACGGCATCCTGAAAATGAGCCAGAAGGAGAGCGGAAAACTCGAACAGAAATACAACCCGACCGACTTGTGCCTGAGCTTCGAGAAGCTGAACACCCTGTTCAGGGAACAGATGACGCAGAAACGCCTCACCTTCTCCGTGAACACCTCCGTCAAGAACCGCCATGTGTGGTGTGACAAGAAAAGCCTGAACCAACTCCTTTCATGCATCATTTCCAATTCCTGCAAAATCACCCCCGAAGGCGGAGCCATCTCCGCATCGCTTTATGAAACGGGCAACGGGGAAAACGGATACAGCACTTATGAACTTCGCTTCCAGGACAACGGCGTCGGCATGTCCACGGAAGGCGTTGAACAGCTGCTCGCCACTGCCAAACACGGACAGCCCGCCGCGGACGGCGACACGGAAAATGCCGACTCCAACCTGTTTGCGGCCAAGTCCATCATTGACCAGATGGGAGGGACTGTCGAGGTGTTCACCTCGCCGGGCAACGGCATGGAAATCGTCATTCGCATCAAATGCCGCCTTGCCAGTGAAAATGACATGAAGAAGGAAATCTCCATTGCCAAAGTGAAATGAGGAGCCGCTCCGTCTCCCGAACTCGTTTTCCAAGGAATCCCCCTTTTTGCAATGGATGAAATGACCAGCAAGTCTCTCCACGAGGATACAAAACCAGACGATACCGTCTCCAAAGACCTTCATCGGACTGTGGTCATCCCTTCGCGACAAACCACCACGCTCAACAACAGGACCATGGTCATCGAAGGAGAAGAAGAGCCACCTCCTCCGACAACGCAAAAGGAGGTCGAGGACCTTGTCAACGGAGTGGATATCAATCCCTATATCAGCCTGAATCTGGACACCTCCTCCCATTTGGAATCCTCCCTCGATGATGTTAACGCCAAATACGCCATGCTGACGGCCTTCGCCGAGGGCGGGACCGCCGCCGTCTCCATCGCGCGCGACAAGAACCTGAGACGCCTTGTCGCCATCAAGTCGCTGAAGAAAGACTCCCAAGACATGTCCGAGCACCTGAAGGCGTTTGTGACGGAGGCCAAAGTGACCGCGCAACTGGACTACCCCGGCATCATCCCCATCTATGGTCTGTTCCGCGATGACCAGGACGGCATCCATCTGGTGATGAAACTCGTCAACGGAAAGACACTGCGCGAATACCTGGACAACCTGGTGCTGAATTACCGCATCAGGGGAATCAAGGCGTTCAACGAGACGATTCAGCTTCGCAAGCGGCTGGAACTGTTCCTGCATGTCTGCGACACCATCGCATACGCCCATCACCGCAACGTGATACACCGTGACCTCAAGCCGGACAACATCATGATCGGCAAATACATGGAGGTCTTTGTGATGGACTGGGGACTTGCCAAAGTCCTTTCCGACGAGGATAAAGTCCAGCCGACAACATCCATTTCGGGAACCGCCCGCTACTTTCCGCCGGAGGTGCTGCAAAAAAGACCGCTTGACCTGCGCTCGGACATCTTCACCCTTGGTCTGATACTTCAGGAGGTGGTCACCCTCCAATATGCCGTCCCGGGCAACGACGTCAAGGAAATCATTGCCAATATCCGACAAGCCAAAATCGAACCCATCGAGCACCTCTTTCACCGTAAAATCGACAAATCCCTTTGCGCCATCATCCAGAAGGCCACCGCATACAATCTCCAGGACCGCTATCAGACAGTCGATGCTCTCTCGGAGGACCTTCGCCGTTACATGGGAGGCCTCTCCGTCTCTGCCTATCCCGAAGGCATCTGGGGCAAAACCATGCGGCTTCTCTTTGGCCGCCATCGGTGAACGCCTGAGTCATTGCCTTTCGTGCAGAGATTTTTGATTTTTGATTTTTATTGGCAATATGCTTGACAATCGCCAAAATGGTGTTACTGTATTCGTCAACTGGGATTATACTGACATAACCCCGGTTTTAGCCACAAAGGAGAAAAAAAGATGAAGAAACTCGCTCTGCTCGCGACCGTCGCCGCCATCCTCGTTTCGTTGACTGGTTGCGGTTCCCTCCGCACGCCCGCCGGCGCCAACAACAACAAAATCTGGTATCAAACCTTCTTCGGCATCTCCATTGAAAGCGCTGTCAACAGTGATGGCATCTACGTCAAGCAGTAATAGAGGAGTTGCCTCTTTTTAACGCTAACTCTCGTTCTGCAAAAGGGGAAGCGGCCACAGCGGCCGCTTCCCCCTTTTTGTCTCTTGACCTCATGGCATTCAGAAGCAAAATATACAAGCACCCGCCCCACCTTTTTGGGGCATTTCCAGCAAAATCCGTGCTCTCCTGACCAGAAAGACGCTCTGAAAGCCATAAAAATTCATCAGCAGACCGAAATAATCAAGTTTTCTCTTTGAAAAACAAAGAACAATGGATATATTTTGTCAAGATTCGTCAAAAGATTCCCAAAATCGTAAAAATAGTGTTAGAGAATATGATTATTTCCCTGAAAATTGAAAATTTCAGGTCAATTCGGGACGTGCAGACACTGAATCTGTCGGCAGAGAATCTTTCGGACGTGCATCAGGGCAATTTCGTGCTGGCCGATGCAAGGGAGAAGATAGCCGTTCTGCTGTCAGCGGGCATCTGGGGACCAAACGCATCCGGCAAAAGCAACGTGCTTCTGGCCTTAAAGGAACTCGTTGGACTTGTCTCCACATCCCACGGCTATGAACTCGACCAGCCAATCAAGGCATTCCATCCGTTCCTTCTGGACGATGGCTGTTCCCGAAAACCTGTATTCTTTGAACTGGAGTTCATCGGTCGGGACGGCTTGCGTTACATATACACCATTGAATTCACCGCGAGGGCGATAGTCCATGAAACGCTACTCTTCTATCCAGGCGCCAAACCCGCCAAACTCTTTGAACGCACTCAGGACACCATCACCTTCGGAGCAAAACTTTCCGGATTGCGGCAAATCCCATATCGTGAGAACCAGTGCTATCTCGGCGTGGCGGCGCAGCACCAGCGGTGCCGAAGCTCATGCAGCTTGACCAGGAGGACCCGCAGCTCCACATCGTCTGGAACGCCCAGGCGGGCGAGATCAGCGTCCAGCTCATGGGCCGCGTCCAGGCCGAGATCTTCAAAAGCGTCGTAC
>JAFRLP010000164.1 GCA_017431185.1 Victivallales bacterium
GAGGAAAACAGAGACCATCACGGTCTGTAAGGACCTTTGGCAAAATCTCTTCTGTGTATTCTGTGGACAATAACGGGGGTTCTGAACAGTTACGTTTCCTTTATTTTTACAATTACAAGGATGCGTTGGACAAAGTGGAAAGGCGGCAAATGTAAATCAAAGAGGCAGAAGATGACGGTTGAGGAGATAATCCGTGGCGAATCTGAAAGGGTTGAGTTCAAAGAGACTCTTCCCAGGAATTCAGAGAAATACACAAAGACGGTAGTGGCATACGCCAACACCCAGGGCGGCACACTTATTTTCGGAATCGCTGACGCGACGCGGGATATTATCGGAATAGACGAATCCATCCTTTTTCAAACGATGGACAGTATTGCCAATGCCATATCCGACTCCTGCGAACCGCAGATAAATCCGGAAATAGAACCCTACACAATCAGCAGCAAAACAGTCATCATTGTCACTGTCCCTCCTGAACCTCGGAGACCCTACTTTCTGAAATTCAAAGGCAAGGAGAATGGCACATACATCCGTGTCGGTGCAACCACGCGTCTTGCCTCTTCGGAGAAGATCAAGGATTTGGAAATGGAGGGCGCAAAGATATCGTGGGATGAATTAACCTGTGTCGGATATGAAGTTACCGAACAGGCGATTAAGAAACTCTGCCGTGACATGAACAGGTTCCGCAAAGAAATGCAGGAACGAAAAGCATTTGTTGAGAAATTGCCAACTGTGACAAGAACAAATCTTGAGAACTGGAAAGTACTCAAGAAGACTAAAGAGGGGTATCTGGCATCTAATGCTTTTGTTTTGCTGACATCAGGTCAATTTCCTTTTTCAAAGACACAGTGCGCTGTATTCAAGGGCAAAGACCGTTCGGTGTTTTTGGATAAGAGGGAATACACAGGTCCTGTCTATGCACAGATTGAGAATGCCATAGGTTTTGTACTTCGCAATATTAGACTTGGCGCAAAGATAAATGGACTGATAAGAAAGGAAATTTACGAACTGCCAATAGACGCAATCAGAGAAATGATCGTGAACGCACACTGTCATCGAAACCTGAAGGATGAATCCTGTGTTCAAGTGGCAATTTATGATGACCGTCTGGAGGTGACATCGCCCGGAGGGCTTTACAACGGACTGACCTTTGAGGAGGCCTTGCAGGGACACTCCAAACAAAGAAATCGTGCCCTTGCCAATGTATTCAGCCAAATGGGATTGATTGAGGCATGGGGAACTGGTCTGCAACGCATTCAAAATGCCGCAAGGGAATATGGACTACCTAAACCGAGGTTCATTGAGATGCCGGAGTCCATTCGTGTGAATTTATACCGCAAGCAATTCATCTCAAAAGACATTGGTGTAACATCGACAGACCAGCAAAAAACAGTTAATAAAAAAAAGGTGAATGTCGGTGATGTCGGTGATGTCGGTGATGTCGGTGATGTCGGTGATGTCGGTGATGTCGGTGATGTCGGTGATGTAAAGGACAAGGTTCTGAAAATTATAACCGAAAATAACAAGGTGTCTGCAGCCCGGATTGCGAAAATCATTTCAGTCACCCAACGGACAATAGAGCGATATATCAAAGAACTTCGTGAAGAAGGAAAATTGACAAGGCATGGTTCCGAACGTGCTGGTTATTGGGAAGTAAAGAACTTTTAAAAATATAGTTGCATGTCACTGGTCTGTCAGGTCGCGCTCCGCGTGGCCACTCCCGCCGAAGACGGCCAGCGCCCGCTCCACGCACATCGCGGTCGCGGCTGCGGAGCAGCCGCTGCCAAACCCGCGTCCCACACTGGTCTGGCAGGCCGCGCTTACACGACCAATACGGCTTCTAGCCTGTATCACAATTTTCAGGAGTGGGCATTGGCATTTGCGCGATATTCGCTGGCGGTCTGATGATGCACCGCCTTGAAGGCGTTGCAGAAATAAATGGCGGATGAGAACCCCGTGGCGGCGGCCACCTCCTTGCTGGGCAGCGTGGTCTCCTGCACAGAAGCCTTTCCGCCCGATGCATCCGCAGACGGCGGATATGCTCCATGGGCAGGGCACCCGTGGCTTTGCGGAAATTGCGCAAGTAGGTGGGCACGGGGACGCCGCTGTGGGAGGCCAGACTTTTCAGGGAAAGCGGTCCCGCGATATGCGCCTCAATATAGGAAAGCGCCTGCGGCAGGTCAAAACGAGTGTGCGCCAGGGAGACATCCGCCTGGGGCTTGCTGTCGCAGATGAGATTCGGCAACGCCATGAATAGGCCTAGCCGATAGCAGTGATGACCTCGGCGGTCGGCATTGGCCAGCAGTTTGCCCAGCGTCTCGATGGTGCTGAAACGGGCATCTGGCAGATTGAAGCAAGGATAGTCGCGTTCACCATAAAGTTGGTAATCCTGCATGAAGAGTTCCTTGTAGGCCACATGCGAATAGAGTTCCATCAGCACGGAGGGAAGTTGGTTGGGCTGAAAAAGCACATTGACCAAATCCACGCGGCATCCCTTCAGATAGGCGTGATACCCGCCTGGCGGAATCACCAGGATATCCCCGCGTCGAAGCATGCTTGGGGCATGGTCCTCGCACTGGTGCAGTCCGCCTCCATCCAAAATCAGCACGCATTCGGAGAATTCATGGCGATGCTTCGGGGAAGCCACCTGCCAGAGGTGCATGGCCCGCAGGGGAAAGTCAATGTCCTTGACAAAAAAGGAATCATTGGTCTTATGCGTGTGGGTATTCTTCAGTTTCATGCGTAATAGGGGAAATAGGAAATGACTGCAGAACTGAAACGATGATAATATATCTGAATTGGAAAAATAAGCAAATTTTCGCTCACAGACGTGTCAATTTTAAAAGCATCCCCGCAAATGGAGCCAAAACAGCCACCTCTGCATCATGAAGAACCCATCCAGCAGCAGGGCAGAATCGAACGCTTGTCTCCTCCTTGCTGTTGTTGACGGCAACGGCATAACAGACATCTTCACTCTCAGGATGTTCTGTAAGGGTGACAAAGCGATTGTCGCAATTGATGCACCGCCTTTGCCTGACATGCTCCCAAAGAGGGGTATAAAAACGATGCCATGCTGGCTGCCCTGTTTTGTGGAAAGCACCTGGGAGATTGCCCAGATGTTTTTCAATCGGCAAAGTACAGAGATAGCAGAAGCCCTTTCCGTAACGGTGACGAATATAGACTGGATTGCCATCCTCTTCGTGCGCCAGAACCTCGGCGTCCAGAATATTGAGCGAAGTCTTGAATTCGGAGGTGACAGAAAAGATTTCCCCCTCCAACTGCACAAGAGCTGGCGCCGAACGCATTTCCCTGTTAGACACTTCGACACCGAAGACCGCTTCCATGCCAGTCAGCACACAAGTGTCCATGGAAACATAAAGCACGGCACCATCCTTGACCTTTTCCAGAAGCGCACTCCACTCATAACCGTAAAGGCTGTTGTCACCGAATACCCCAGGGACTAGATAGAGTGGAGCATCCTTGAAATGCTCCAGCGTATATTGGAAATTGATGTCAAAATGGTTTTGTTTGGCAAGCAAAAAGCAACTTCCAGCATTGTCGAGAGCAGTATTTATGTCCATATCCATACTTCGAGTAATGACACAGACCGCATCTCCCCTGAAAAGCGGCAGCTCCTTGATAGGCAGGCTGTCGCGGAAGGCCTTGAATTGCTGGAACTCCACCAACAGTTTTTTGGGGCGACGCAGGGCATCGAACATGCCCAGCTCCCGTTCGTAGGCGCTCCACTGGTACGGGGGAAAATCGAGATGCCCCTGATCAAAAGCGCACCACCAGAGAAAGTCCGACGCACCATGCGCCCAGGTGTTATGCAAAGCCCCCCTGAGGAAGATGGCCTTCATGCTTTCGGAGGCAAAGGATGTTGATAAAGTTCCGATTTCCTCCACGCTGTACGGTCTGTCCACAAGGTTTCCGTAATAAAGCATTTCAATGGTGGATTCCAGCATCGTCCGGAAAGAATCATGGCAGTCAATCTTGGCAATGGTTTTAGAACCAGAATGCGGATACGGGTGGGGAGTCATGCGGTCGCAAAGCTCCCCCTGTGTCTGAATGCTCCAGACGCAGCATCTGCCGTGAATGTCCGAGGTCCTCAATCCATGCATTCCAGAGGCCACTTTCCTGTCGGGGTCCTCCAGCCGAATCGCAGAGCTGACCAGATGGGTCCAAAGCCACGCTGCATGGGAATTATGCAGTTCCTGAAGATTGTTGCACTCGTTTCCCAGCTCCCATTCCTCAATGGCAGGGCAATCCTTGACCATTCGAACAAAACAACGGATGAATTTGACCATATACCGCAAAGCCATCGGGTCAGTCATCACATCGGTCTTCTCCAAGGCAGGCGGACAGTAAAAGGAACCACTCATCCACCCAGTGACCACACCAACACGCAGTTTCAGGTGGCATTCCTGGGCAATTTCCGCAAAACGCCTGAAACGGCGAATCATCTCCTCGTCCACTCCGGCCTGTCCGCAAAAAGTGTCGGGAAGCGGTTTGCCGTGCATATAGACATCTTTGATCCAGCCGCCAGCGGTATGGCAGATTTCAATCGGCTGAAACACCTTCCAGATGGGGAAGACCCGGAGCATCTCGCAGCCATAAGCAGCCAGGAGCCTCAAATCCTCCTTCACTACCGTTTCGTCCCAGAGTTCCCACATGCGCGTCCCCGCATGGCTAGCCCAGTAATTGCATCCGATTTTCATAAAAGACAATTCTCCTTGCGGAAAAGCTTTGGAGTCGAAAAAACAAAGGCAACAGTCGTTATTCCCTGTTCAACGGCAAAGGACACTCGATTCCTATTTCCCAGGCATCTCCCCGTCAGATGTCACCGACGAACTGCCATCGGGAAAACGGATGACGCAACAGTGAATCTCCCCTGAGAGTGTCATGGTCAACCGTCCATTTTTCTCCAGACACTCCAATGGTCGCCAAGCATTCTCCCCCAACTTCAGGATTTCAGGGCGTGAACAGGTCATGGGAAGTCGAACACTCAAAGCCACCTTCGGCACCAGGGTATCATGCCAAAACACCACGCTAAGCAGATATTCCTTCTTTTGTCGGGAACGGAATACTTCTGCCTTCACCATATCCGCAGGCTCCGCACGAACAGGGTCAGGCGTCAGCAGTATTTCCGCTCCGAAAACGGCATGAACCAACGGCAGGTAAGCGAGGAACACTTCCCTGACCTCAGCCGACCAGGCTGGATAGACAAGCGTGGAGGAACCGCCCATCGACCACCCCGCACCAGAAAGAAGACAGCCGCGCATGATTTTTTCAGCAATCACAGGCGTAGTCGGATAGGAGTGAATCAGCAATGGCTTGTTTAGGCACAGATATTTCTGACTGTCAAAGTTTCCACTGACCCCTTCGCTCATCACGGCATCCGCGTAAAGGGCACACTCCATGTCAAACGGCCCATTTGCCAAAATGGGTTTTCCCACGGCATGAAGCGTTTCGGCAAGAAGCCTGAGATTCTCTTCAATGCCCAATCCGAATTCACAGCCTTCCCTGCCATTGTCGGCGGTTTTCCCGTCCTGATGCGCCCAATCGATTGTCTGATAGCATGTCTGGTCGGCAAAGACCCCGTCGATTTCGGGATAGATGTCCAATAGACGTTTGATCTTGTGTTTGACATAGGCGCCAAACGAACTGTCCTGGCAGGAATTCAGCAGGACACAATCATGCCAGGAAGGAATCATGTGTCCACCTGCATCACGGGCAATGTCTTCGGGGAAACATTTCTCTGCCCACGGAATCCAGGCATCTCCCCCACACTGAAAATAGTACATGGCACGGATATGGCAGTCATGGAGGACTGCCATGTGCTCATGCATCATCAGGCGCGTCACAGTCAGTTGACGCTCTTGGGCGATATTGGGATAATCATGGGCAATCACACTGGTCCAGGTGTCTTCTTCAGGAACATATTCGCCATAATGGGGGAAATGATTGTGGATTTCCACCCAATCAGGACGATATTCGCGCAGATACCTGCTATCCGTAAAAGGATTGGTAATGGCGAAAGAGCAACAGGAATAGACATCTGGAATCGCTGGCTCAAAGAACGCCCTGAATTCGTCTCGATACCAGGCAAGTCCTGGACGCCAGCATCCTTCATGGCCTCGGAAAAGCAGTGTTATCCGAACGGGCTGCGAAGTCACCTTCAAATGGGAAACCTCCACATACATTCCTGCGCCATGATAATCCTCAAAACGGAAGGAGAGGCGTCCGCCTATGCGTCCTGGTTCCTTGGCAACGGTGATTCCCACATTGGCCACGGGGTCATAAATCGTAGCAATGGGAATCACAGTGCCGAAGCAGACATCCCCGTAGAAGATGTTTTGGCCACCCATTTCCCAAATATCCCTGGGGTAGTCTCTGCGGGCAGTCCAGATTTTCTGGTTGTACTGCATTGCCTGATAGGGAATGCGGAAACTAACCGCGGCCCCATCTTCTGGCCTACCAGTCTCCCTGATTAAGGTCAGCGTACAGGCCAGATGCCTTTCCTTGACTGCCCAGCGGGCAATAGCGGACACGCCATGGGAAGCACATAATTCTCCAGGGAAACCGCTGAAAGGCTTGCCATGGATAAAAACGTCGGCAATGGCTCCGTCCGCAGTTGTTTTAATCTTGAGGTTTTCAGTTTCAAAAACGCCAGGACTCATCGTTCCCCCCACATCATGGGTTTATCCGCTTCAAGGTCAATTGAGCATCCTGTGGGCCATTGGCCACCAGGATGAGCCTGTATCCATGATAGGGCATTTCCCCGGAAAGACGTTGAGAAGCGCCGATTTCCTTTTTGGAGATGACATCCACGGCACAGGGATTCGGGAATTTCAGGCAAGTCAAATCCAAGTCCAGTTCCCCTCCATCTCCAGTGTTGCCAATGCACAGAAGATATTGGCTTGCCATTTTGAGCGTCATGAGTTTGACCCTTCGGTCGGCGGAAACAACAGGATTTGCAGGGTCATAACAGGTGAAAATCTCTATTTCCTCGTTACGATAGCCGAATCTATCCAAGATGTCAAGGACATTTTTGTATTCCTCTGTCGGATTTCCCCCTGTCAGTGTATGATTGAGCAGACCATAAGGCAAGGTGACGGCCAGAGCCGTTTTTTGCAGCCTTTCTGGGTTGTCACGGCAGTCAATCAGCAGATTGGAAACCACGCCAGCCTGCACACCGATGCTTTCACTCGCCAAATAAGCCTCATCGAAACGCTGCTGATAGTCTTTGTCGCCGTAGCGGACCTCCCACCCTAAAGAGTGACTCGCAAAACTCATCATGGGAATGATTGCGCAATTGGATATATGCACTTCGACAAAAGGGCGGTCCTCAATCAGTCTCCCCTCCAGATAAAGCATTGTGGCAGTCCTTTTCACCAATTGACGCATATTCATGAAAAGCCTTCGCCCAGAACGGGTGTCCGCATCGGGAAACATCACTTTGTCAATGGATGCCGATTCGTATGTGCAGTCATAATAGATTCCATCAAGGCCATTTCTGGCATATTCCCGCAATATGGGCATAATGTAGTCCTGGTAGCTTCTGACTGGCTCAGCCGAATACATGCCCTCGTAATTGGAGCGATAATCCCCTGCATACCATTCATCCTGAAAAACACGGTAGGCATCCCAGGCCAGAAGCGCTGAACGGGGATTGAAGTAATAGAGCAGTTTATCGTTGTTCCTGGTATAGCAGGTGGCGGCATGGTCAAGCAGCGCCCGATATCGGTCTCTCGTTCCCGCACTGAACTCCTTGAGATATTTTTCAATATAGTCCGCGATAATCCCGTCACGCTGCGTTTTGTCTAAGTTGCGTTTTTTCAGCATTCGCACAATGGAATAATCATAAGGCTCCCAGGATGTCGCGTCAAATTTTTTCGCATTATAAAAAGCAGTCTCTGGAGCAGGCTTCATCCCTTTTCCTGGTCCATTGACACAGGGTGTTACCCGCAAAGCCTTGGGCGAAGTCCAGCCAGACATAACCTGAATGGTGGCATATTTGCTGGCCTTGGGCATGACTGGCTTGACTGGAGTCGCCTGAAATCCCATCGCAAGGGAAAAGACTCCCCTTTTGACTGTCGGTCGATTGATCATATTGACCCGAAGCACAGTGGCGCCGTTCCGGCCACGAATCACCTCCGATACCGCACTGTCAGGTGAATAGC
>JAFRLP010000165.1 GCA_017431185.1 Victivallales bacterium
AGTTTGCCCGGAACAGCCGCGACATCCTGAAGTCCATCTGGGGCCACCAGCTCCACCAGTACCCCATCAAGGGGTATGGAAGCGATTCATTCGTCGGCACGGAACCTGATGCCTTCACGGTTGTCCGGCAGGACAGCGCGACCGCCTCACTGGCCGCGGACACCACCAACGGCCAGGCCGAGAAGACGTTTTCCCTGCAAGGAGGCCACCTCACCGTGAGCCTCCATTTCCGTGCCCGCGCATCGGCCAGGGGGAGGATTTCCACGGCTCCGCGGCTCGACATCTCCCCTGAGGTCTTCGGCGCCTATCCGAAACTGTTTGTGGGAAAGGGAAGCGGCTGGCAGCTTGTCGAACTGGGCAAAGCCGGCAGCATGTGGTACCAGGCAGCCGCAATTCCCATCGAGGATTTCAGCGGCGCCATGCTCCTTATCGCCGAAAAGGGAGACCTGGGCCTTGAACTCCGCATCCCCCCGAAGCAGCTTGGCGAGGCCAGTTATATGTATGACCGCTACGATTTCCAGCCAAAAGGGACTGGCCGTCTCCTGGAACTGACATTTGCCGCGCCGGAGCGGACGTTCCTCCCAGGTGACACGCAGTCCCTTGAGGTCACATACCATATTCTCGAAGACAACGAAATCCCCGACATTTCCCAATGGCAATGAAGAACCATGTAACGTTGAAGGACATAGCGCGAGAGACCGGATTCAGTGTCATGACCGTCTCGAAGGTTCTGAACGACGTCGGGACAAACCACGCCAGCGAGAAGAACCGTGAGCGCATCATCGCCGTCGCCCGCAGCCTGAATTACCAGCCTGACCTCAACGCACGGAGGCTCGTCACACGCCGCAACGACGTCATCGGACTGCTGATAGACCGCGAGGCCCCTTACTTCCACAATGAGGTCATGCATATCCTGGAGACCCTGGCGCTGGGCTACGGAAAGCGCATCCAGATTGGAATGTCGCACGACAGCTTTGTCTCCCTGGCGGGATACATCAATGACTTTCGCGGAAACGGCATACGCGCCGTCGTCTGCCTGTCCCACACCTATCCGGGCTTCGGCTTCAAGGTCCCCCCCCTTCTGGAGCACTTTGAACGCGTGGTCTTTCTGGAAAGGCCCCTCTGCCCGACGCGGTTCCCTGTGGTGGAGTCCCATCACCGCGCCAATTTCCGCGCGCTGACGGCTGCCATGCTCGACAAGGGATATCGGCGCATCATCAGCATCCGTGCCAACTACCAGGACAACGCCTTCTTCGAGGCCAAGGAGGGAATGCGCGAGGCATACGGGGCTGCGGGTGTCCCCTTTGAGGAGTGTTTCTGGATGACCATGGGCCACGACGGAGACCGCTCCTTCGAGCAGGCGGGCGAAAGTCTCGCGCTGACCCTCCCCCACAAACCGGACGTGCTGGTGCTGAGCAATGACGCGGCCGCCATGTGCGCCATACGACTTCTCACCGGACGCGGGGTCAGCGTGCCCCGTGACATCGCGGTGTTCAGCGCCTCGCTATCCAAATTCGCCGAATTCACGTCACCCGCCCTCTCCGGCATAGACTATCATTCCGACATCCTTGCCAACTGCCTTTTCAGCAGACTGCTTGGAAAGGAGCCAGACATTGGGGAGGGGATGGCCGTTGCGGGAAAAGAAGGGCAACTCCTCGTGCCCGCCCGCATTCTCTGGCGGGAATCCTGTCCCTGCGGATGACAGGCAGACCGGCACGGCCTTCGGATTCCGCTAATGCCTTTGAGCGAAAAGCCAGGATTTCCGAAGGAACTGTGCAGAGGCTTCTGCTGAAAATCCGTCCCCCCCGACAAAACGAAAGAACTTGCAATTCTGACATCGGATGTTAGATTTGCAAAACATTTTCGCATCCATCCAGGCCATTCGGCGTCCTCAATCCGCATGATTCACGGCGTTACCTTTGTGTTGTTTTCCTTCTCCCATATAATTTCCTCGAGTGTCTGGAAGAGATGCTCTGGCTCTATCGGCTTGGAAAGATGCGCGTCCATCCCGGCCTGAAGGGAACTTTGCACATCCTCGTCGAAAGCATTGGCCGTCATGGCGATGATGGGAACAGTCCTGGCGTCGGGACGGTCCATGCCGCGAATTGCCGAAGCGGCTTCAAGTCCATCCATTTCGGGCATGCGGACATCCATGAGAATCGCATCGTAATGGCCGGGGGTGCTTCGTGCGAACATTTCCACGGCGAGCCTGCCGTTCTCCGCATGCTCGAGTTCCGCTCCGCGCGAATGGAGCAGTTCCTTGACAATCTCCGCATTGACCAGGATATCCTCCGCCAGCAGTATGCGTTTCCCCTTGAGGTCGGCGCGTCGCTTGACCGACCGCTCCTTCATGCTGTTCCGCCTGGCGATTCTCGTGAATTCCTCGAGCACCTTGGCCGCAGAGAGCGGCTTGGCAAGAAAACTGTCAACTCCGGCATGAAATGCCTCGTCCATGATCTCATCCCAGTTGTATGCCGTAAGGATGATGACCGTCGTTTCGTTGCTGTAGCGCTTGCGTATTTCCCTGGCGACCGCCACCCCGTCCATTTCCGGCATTTTCCAGTCAAGGAGAACAAGATTGTATGAGTCGTGCTTGGCATGCTGGACTTCGAGCATGTCCAGCGCCGTCTTTCCGTTCAGCGCCGTATCTGCACGGATGCCGGATTCATCCATGACAATGGAGGCGTGCTCGCAGTCGATGGGGTCGTCGTCCACAATCAGCACGTACATATCCTTCGGGCTGATGGCGCTGGGCGCGGCATCCGGTTCGTCGCTCCTTTTCAGCGTGACCGTCACAATGAACTCGGACCCGACTCCCTTTTCCGAATTGACCTGAATCATGCCGTTCATGAGTTCAACGATATTTTTCGTGATGGCCATGCCGAGTCCGGTGCTGCCATACTTGTTGTTCCGATTGCTGTCCTCCTGGGCAAACGGTTCAAATATCTTCGGAATGAAAGACTTTGCAATGCCTCTGCCCGTATCGCGGATTGAGAAGCGGAGCGTGACCTGGTCCTCATAAACGTTGCCCCGTTCAACTTTCAGCGTAACGCTCCCCGGTGCATTCGTGAATTTGATGGCGTTGGAGAGAATGTTGATGAGCACCTGCTTGAGTTTGGTATCATCGCCGATGTAATGATCTTCCAGTGCCTGATCCGCATGGCAGACAAAGGCCAACCCCTTTTCACTGCACTGCGCCATGACCATCGTATTGATCTGCTCCAGCAGTACATTGAGAGAAAAGACCTCCTTGCGCAGCGCCAGCCGTCCGGATTCGATCCGGCTCATGTCAAGGATGTCATTGATAAGCCCAAGCAGATGTTTTGCGCTTTTGCTGATCTGCTGCAGATATCCGCGGGTCGTCCCGGAAAGCGTTCCGTCCCTCAGGGAGAGACTGTTCAGCCCGATGATCGCATTCATCGGAGTGCGGATCTCGTGGCTCATGTTGGACAGAAAGGTAGTCTTCGCCCGGTTGGCGGACTCCGCTGCGGCAAGCGCCGTCTGGAGCACCTCCCGGTTCCGGGCCAGTTCCTCTTTCTGACCTTGTTCGCGCCGCAATGCATCCTCCAGTTCATCGCGATACTCTTCCTTTTCGTCTTCAACAACAAAACTGTGCAGCAGGCAAGTCCCGACCATGCATCCCATGGCGTAAAAGGACCACAAAGGATAAAGAAGCTGAAAGATGATCAGCGCGATCATCGAGGCGCCGAACAACCCGATGGCGAGATTCCTCCGCCAGACCTTCCCCTTGGTCTTCAAGGTTATGCCGAACGTGTAAAGCGACGTCAGCAGAAACATCAGTATCTGCACGTAGAGAGTGGCATGCCGCAAAACCGCCGTATGGTATGCGCCCGCTTCATCGAACCAGAACATGATGGGGCAAAACAGATTCAATATGATGACGACGAGCTCAAATCCGAAAAAGGCCCATCCTCCGTACCAAAGCATGGTGTCAAACGAGGTGTTGCCTTCCAGATAGGCTATGACATACCGCGTCCACAGCAGAACCAGCACGGCCATTGCCGCAAAATACAGCGTCGTGTCGAGAAACTGGAGAGAGGTAAGGCGATGAGCATCCAGAATTCCCCATAACGCATCCGTGATGTAGTATGCAAGAACGGCAAAAAGGAAACTGCGGTATTTCCGCAGAGCCTGCGCCGACTCGGGCCTTCCCGTCAGCCACAGCACATCCCGATTCGTAATGACCAGAATGATTCCCGCCAATATTCCGATAATCGAGTAAGTCATGCCGCGTCTCCCCCTTCCTGCCGAAGAAAATCCGATGAAGGGAGCGTCTGTTCGTTCAATTCAAATTTTTCCTCAAACATCCACTCTGTTCCTCTCTGTTGCCCGGGAATAAAATGCCGGACTTGACAGGACGTGCAGGTTCCCGAACCGCTCCGCGATGTAAACCAAGGCACACGATAGCCAACCGCACCCTCGTAATATAGTTTTTTTCTGACTCCTTTTCAAGTCGGCTTTCCGATATTGCTTCGAAATGGAAATGCTCGCAGATGATTGCGGCGCCGGGCACATTGGCCTTCCCCCTAGAGGCGCAGGAGAAGCCCATGTCCATAAAAAAGCCCTGTCCGAAGTGTGGACGGGGCGAAAAACCAAACTGGGGTACCTAGTCGGGTTCGAACCGACGACCTCTTGGGCCACAACCAAGCGCTCTAACCAGACTGAGCTATAGGTACCATCAATATGTGCCTTTAATATGACACGCTTTGCGGAAAAGTCAAACCGCTTGTCCCCAATTTCCCAGAAAAAAACGTTGAGGATGGGATGCGGGGCATCCAGGGGCTTTCATTCGGTCATGGGGAATGGGGGGAGGGTTCTCTGCCTGATGGCCTGGTCAGCCTTGGGTGTGCAGATGATGGTCTGGTGTTCGGCACGGGTGAGATACCCTGCCTCGCACAGCGAGTTGAGCAGGGCGATGAGTTCCTTCTGGGAGGTGTTCAATGGGGAGGATAGCGTCAGGGGGCATCGCCGTCCGCTGCTGGATTCATACTCTCCACGCAGGAGTTTGGCGGTGTTGCGCATCCCCAGCGGGTAGTGGAAACGCGAAATGCACCAGAGGACAAAGCGGGCCAGGCGGCACTCCTCCTCCGTGGCCTGGCGAACGCCTCGGGGCGGACGGTCCTGGCGTGGGGAACGGTGTGAATCGAGGTTTTTCTCAGCCATGGACAATCCCTGGCAGGCATCGCACTTTCCGCATGTCCACTGTCCCGTCCGCTCCCCGAAATACTGCGCGAGGAAACGTTGGCGGCAGGTGTGTGAAAAGCAATACTGCTTCATGGTCTGGAGCCGCGCCACGTCCCGTCTGCGTTTGCGCTTCAGTTCCTCGGGGTGAATCAGCGACTGCGGGGAGTCCAGGGCCGCCCTGGTCAGCGAATATGCCGCCGCCGTGTTTTCCGATTCCTTCCAGAGCAGGGTGTTATCCTCCATCAAGGCGTAGAGACAGTGCTGCACCTGGTCAAAACGCAAAGCCGTCAGTTCGACGATTTGCTGCAGGCTGGTGGTCAGTTCCTGCTCGTTGCACTGCTGGAGCACCGAGGCCATTCGGCTGATGAGGACGGAACGCTGCGTCCGCACACCATCATGTTGCCGAAGAAGTTCCTCCACTGGATGCCGAAAGAGCAGGGTTCCCGTATGGGCGTAGGAAAAGAAACGCCGTTCGCAAAGCCCCAGACGCTCCAGGATGCGCAAGGCGGCGAAGGCCTGGCGCGGGGAATCGAACAGCGGAAACCGGCGGGCCAGCGCCTCTTCGTCAAAGAAGGCGGGGCGTCCCTCCAGCGCCTGGTGCAATCGACGCAGATGACTTTCCAGCGCCTGGAGTTGTTCGGGTGGCGGATTGTTGTTCTCCAGCAGGAACTCCTGGGTCTTCACGTCCTTGCTGGAGTAGATGAGGATGCATTCGGCGGGTGCGCCGTCCCGTCCAGCCCGTCCAGCCTCCTGATAGTACGCCTCCAGAGAGCCCGGAAGATTATAGTGGATGACCTGTCGGATGTCGGGGCGGTCAATGCCCATGCCGAAGGCGTTGGTGGCGACCAGGATGGGGCACGGGTCGTTCAGAAAATAGTTCTGCGCCTCGTTCCGTGACGTCTTGTCCATTCCGGCATGGTAGAAATGCAGTCCCAGTCGTTCATGCAGTTCCTCCGCCGTTTTACGGGAGGAGACATAGATGATGGTGGGACGGGGCGGGTTCAGCTGCCTGTTCAGGAAGTCCTCTTTTTCCCGCTCACCTTGAATGACCTCGACGCGGAAGGAGAGATTGGGACGGCGGAAGCCGGTCACCACATCCGCCATGTCGGGGCGTTTCAGTTGCCTGCGAATGTCATCCCTCACCTCAGGGGTGGCAGTGGCGGTGAAAGCGCAGAGTTGGAAGTGGTCAAAAAGTTGCGTGTCACCCCAGATTTTCTGGTAGGCGGGGCGGAAGTCATAGCCCCATTGGCTGATGCAGTGCGCCTCGTCCACCGCCACAAATGAGGGCGGATAGTTGGCAAGCAGCCCGAGAAAACTCTGGGTTTGACAGCGTTCGGGGGTGGCATAGAGGAGTTTGAGCGCTCCGTTGCGGAGCTGCTGATAGCTTTGCTGCACCTGGTCAGCGTCCATCAGCCCGTCCAGCGCGGCGGCGGGAATCCCCCTCTGCTGCAGGGCCATCACCTGGTCACGCATCAGGGCGACCAGCGGCGAGAGAACCAATCCGTAGCCAGGACGCATCAGCATCGGCAACTGGTAGCAGAGCGATTTGCCTGCCCCCGTGGGCATGACGACGCAGAGTTCGTCGCCCGTCAGAATGCGCTGGATAATCTCCTGCTGCCCATCGTGGAACGACTGGTAGCCGAACCAGTGTTCCAGTGCGCTTTGCATCTCCTGTTGCAGGCTGTCATCCGTCATCGTCTGGGCATGCGGTCATGCGTTGTTCTTCTGCACCTTCCAGACCATAAAAATGCAGAGCGGAATGAAGAGGAAAGTGAGGAGGGCCGCGCAATGGAAGACCCCGCGGACCCCAAGGAAGTTGATGGCGACGCCGGAGGCGACGGTGGAGAACATGATGCCCATGCCGCTGGCGGTGGACTTTACGCCAAACACGGAGCCGCGATGCTGCGCGGGCGTGATCTTGGACAGGAGTTTCTCCAGCACGGGCATCAATGCACCGCCGATGAAATACATGGTGGTGCGCGCCGTGCCCAACAGCAGGACGCTTTGAGAGAACGCCTGAAGCGACAGGCAGACGGAGGAGCAGACCAGCGAGGGTATCAGCAGTATCAGGGGCTTGGTCTTGTCCGCCAATTTCCCGATGACGATGCCAGACAGGAACGCGCCGAACGCCACAAAGGCGCTGACGACTCCTGTGTACTTCGCCGCCAAGTCGTGCCCGCTGATGTCCTCCACCAGCATGGCGAGGTAAGGTATCTCAAAATTGCGCACAACGCTGAACAGGGTGAACAGCAGAAGCACAGCCAGGACGGACGGCGTGAACGCCTCCCACCGCCGTTCTGCCTTCACGGCTTTGGCGTTTTTCTCCTTGGCAATCAAGGTGCTCTTCTGCTCGTGGCAGAAGAAGATGCAGACGCCGCCAATCGCGTATGTCAAACCGCACAGGATGAAGGCCACATTGTAGCCGTAGTAATGGACGGCCAGCCCGCCCAGGACATTGCCCAGCATGGCCCCTGTCCAATAGGCCGTGCTCAGTACGCCGAGGGCAAACCCCTGATGGTTGTCGGGGGTGTTCTTGACCACGAGTATCTGGGAGGCGGCCGTCGTTCCTGCGCAGGAGGCCATCACGAAACGGGTCGCCACCAGTTGCCATGGGGCGGCGCAGACCATCATCACGGGACAGATGATGGCGGTCAGAAAAGTCCCGCGGAAAAGCATCGGCTTCACTCCCCAGCGGTCAGAGAGCCATCCCCACAGCGGGCAGAATATCGCGTATCCCAAAGAACCCGC
>JAFRLP010000166.1 GCA_017431185.1 Victivallales bacterium
CAGAGAGCGGACAGATGGTGAAAAATGGCAGAGCCGCCTGGAACGGGCCGCGGGTGAGCTGGAACAGCAGGAGAGGCTGGCGGGGGTTCTGGATACGATTCTTCCAACTTTGAATTCTCTGAAGGAATTGGTGGCCTTCGGGGAGGAGTTGTCCTTTGAACCGAATGTGGAAACGAAAGAAATAATCGACTCCCGGTTTGCATCCGATTTCTCTCCGGAGCGTTTGAATGGACTCATCGCACGGGGGGAGGAAGCCCTGGCGCAGGGGCAGGATAAGAACAGCCTGATCCAGCAGACGGGTTCTCCGCGTGGGCGGACGATTCTGAAGGAATTGGACGAGCAGCTGGGAAGAGCCAGGTCGCTGGCGGAAAAATACACCAGTTATGAATCTCTGCTGAAGGAACAGGCAGATGGCATCTGGGAGGTGGACAATATAAAGAGCTTGCAGGAGGCCGTGGATGGCTTTTTGGCTGTCGCGCCACGAGTCTTGCCGGTCACGCGGGAAATTCAGCGTTTCAAGAACGAGCAACTCCGACCGTTGTTCAAGTTGAAGGAACCGGATCCAAGAATGGTGCTCTTCGATGAAATGGAGCAGGCGTGGAAAGGCTTCCTGAAGCAGAAGTCCGCCGAGGTGCCTGTCTATTACATGATTTCCCTGCAGGGAAAAGTCAAAGTCAAAGGACAAAGCGATTACACCAATCGGTTCTTCAATCTGTTTTTCAGTGAAGACGCCCTGCGGAGTTTTAGCTCGAACATGAATTCCTTCAATTTCCTAGTCATCAAATCCAGCCGCGGTAGGAACCTGGATGAGGTGTTCATGGAAATCGACTTGAGAACCTACCAAGGCAAATGGCACTACTCTGTCAACCGGGAAGAAGTCATTGCCACACCCCGCAACCCGTCGATATTGGACCAGCTGAATGCTCGCCGGGTGCAGACGCAGCTCCTGGCACCGCATTGCCGCTGGCTGGAGGATGCCTTGGAGCGAAGCAAGAAGCGGACCGCCGACGACCTGCCGTTGCTGGGGGACGCAGACACCTTCGCATTCCTTGAAAGGCTGTTAGATGGCTTTGACCAGGATGCGCCATATCCCCGGGCGATCATGGCGGAAGGGCTGTTGAAGGCATTGCTGGATGGCAAGGCGGCAAAAGAGGCCGAGGCGGCGCAGGTGCCGTTCGTGGTGTCCTTGAGGGGACTTCAGCAGGACATCCATAAGCTGCTGCAGGATTATGGATTGGCCAACCAGTGGGAACAACGGCACGCAGTGGGGGATGATGGAACCATGCTGCTGTCCGAGGAATTGGCCAAGCTTGGAAAGCGTCTGCCCGAGATTGGAAAACAGGCTGCGGACTATCTTGAAACGGTCGCGTTCCTGTTTGTCGAGGCTGGGGGCATCTACTGGAACTATACGAATGAAAAATACGAACGGCTCGATTTTGTCTTGCCGGAGAATCTCCTTCCCCAGCAAAAGAAAAGGCTTTTTTACTTGAATCCGAGTGACAATTCCATGTTGCAATACAGCGTTGTACAACCAGACGGATGGCGAGTCAACAATGCAGTTCAAGACGCTTGCCGACATCTCATCCTCTACTACAAAAAATGAACATGAGAACGAAAAAGAAGTACGAGCTGAATTTCGATTCCCTGGATCCGGAAGCGTCCCTGGGCATGACGGGAAAGAAATACACTGCCGTGAACAACTGGTTTGCCATGTTCCTGGGAGCCGCGTTCACGGGGGTGTTTTATCTGATCCTGTATCCCTTCTATGCCCGGGGGGGCGGCCAGATGATACAGATGTTCTTCCACGGCGGCGCGGCTAACCGAAGCACCGTCCCGTATTACACCATGTTCCTGACTTTCTGGTGCCTGGCGTTCCTTCTGCTGAAATGGAAGAAACTGGCGGTCCAGCGAAGGGCGTTGAGTGTGCAAGTGGTTCCCGGACAGTTCTCCAACTATGTCATCTCGCGCATGAATGCCCGCGACATCATTACTGGAATCCACAACCGGGTCTATGGCAGCGAACATTTCATGGCATTGTGGAGAATCGAATGCGCCCTAGGCAACCTGGACAATATCGGGCATGTCTCGGAAGTGTCGGCTGTCATGAACGACCTGGCGGAAAACGACGCGAATTTCATGGAAAGCACCTACACTTTCCCGAAAGGACTCATCTGGGCAATCCCGGTTCTCGGATTCATCGGCACGGTGCTGGGCCTCTCGCAGGCAGTCGGCGGTTTCGGCGCGGTGGTCGCCAGCGGCGCCGATTTGGAGACCCTGAAGGTGTCGCTCTCCAATGTCACGTCCGGCCTGGGGATCGCCTTTGAAACGACCCTGATCGCACTGGTCGCCGCGCTGGTGATCCAGCTGTTGATGACACTGCTGATCCAAAAGGAGGAGGAATTCCTGGATGCGTGTTCCGGATACTGCTACGACAACGTGACTTCACGGCTTCGCGTGGACGAAGTGATTCCGGTGGCCGTCCCTGAACAGATGCAATAATCGTCCTGCAGGATACGACAATGCGGAATCGGGGAGTCCCAATCAGCCTTTTCTCCTTTCAGGATATCATCACGTCGTTGACGGGGGTGATGATCATTGGCATTTTGGTCATTGCCTTGCAGCTGGTGGATTCGATTCGGAAAAAGCAGGCCACGCCGCCACTGGATCCTGAATTCGAGGAAATGCAGCGCGAGTTGGCGGAATTGCGTCGACAACTCCAGATGTATTCCGAGACGGAGATGGAAGAGCCGGATGA
>JAFRLP010000167.1 GCA_017431185.1 Victivallales bacterium
AACCTGGATGCCATCATTTCCGTTGGATATCGCGTCAATTCCATTCTGGGAGTCAGGTTTCGCCAATGGGCCACCAGTATTCTGAAAAACTACCTGCTGCGTGGCTATGCGGTGAACGACCGCCTGGACCGTCTGGAGACCCAGCGCCTCCGGCAAACTTGTGGAATTGCAGTTGAAACATTCCGATTGGTAAATTATATTATACCGATTACAAATTTCATTCCGATATAAGGATTCACGATGATGACAATTGAAGAAGCCGCAAGGCAATGGAAGATTTCCGAACGACGCGTCCGGCTGCTATGCAGCTCAGGGCGCATCACCGGTGCGACGATGGTCAATCACAGCTGGCAAATTCCGGATGACACTCCCAAACCCGAAGACATGCGCTCCAAGCGCACGCTCACGGCTCTGTTGAAGGATATTGAGACCAAGAAACACCAGCTGGACACCTGTCGTCCTTTGACGCAGGGGGAATTGGAACGTCTGCGGGAGGAGTTCGTCATTGAATACACGTACAATTCAAATGCCATTGAGGGAAATACCCTGACGTTGCAGGAAACCAGCCTGGTGCTGAAAGGCTTGACAGTGGGCGCCAAGCCGCTGAAGGACCATCTGGAGGCCGTGGGGCATCGGCAGGCATTTGACTTCATCTGCGAGCAGGTCAGCAATCCGGCTCCATTGACGGAAAGTCTCATCCGCCAGATTCACTATCTGGTGCTTTCCGACAAGCCGGAGGACCGTGGAGTCTATCGGCGTGTGCCCGTGCGCATTGTCGGCGCCTTGCACGAGCCCGTTCAGCCCTATCTCATCCAGCCTAAAATGGAGCAGCTCCTGCAGGAATATCTTTCTTCCGGAGAAAATCTGGTGTCACGTCTGGCTCGCTTCCATATCGAGTTCGAGGGCATTCATCCCTTCATCGACGGCAACGGGCGGACAGGCCGTCTGTTGGTCAATCTGGAATTGATGAAAGCTGGTTTCCCGCCCATCGACATCAAGTTCTCCGACCGTGCCAAGTATTATGCGGCATTCGATGCCTGGCATTCCGGCAAGAAACGAGATGCAATGGCCATGCTCTTTGCCACCTACCTGAACCAGCGGCTGGAGCGTTACCTGGAAATACTGCGGTAGAATAGAATATTATACATCGTTTGGTGCTCTCGAAAAGGCCGGAAGCGTTTTGCTTTCGGTCTTTTTTGTTTTAAGGGACCTGCTTGCCAGAACCTGATGAAATCTCAAGTTCAACGGGAAGGTTCACGACTAATCTCACGAGTTCAGCCCTTTTTCAATCTGGATGTCATCATCGCCGTTGGTTATCGAGTAAATTCACTGCGTGCCACCCGTTTCCGCATTTGGGCCACCAGTATTCTGAAAGACTACCTGCTGGCACTGTGATGGCGTGAACGGCATCTCCGCCCAAGAGTTCCTGCACCATAAAACGATCTGCGACTGACAGGCAATCGCTTGGGAGTGCTTTGGTTTCCGGCGTTTCCATCCGATATCTGGATTTTTTCTGAAATCGACTTGAATTTTTTAGAAAATAATATATATTTTTCTAAAATTTCTAGGCAAAAAAAATATGAAATCTGTAAAAGATAAAATCCAATTCAAGATCAGGCGCCAGGAGGCAGGGTACGTCTTTTCGGCAAAGGATTTCCTGCGGGATTTCCAAAGGTACGAGGTGGATGTGGCACTATCTTCCCTTGTAAAGGAGGGGATTATCCGTCGCATCATCCCCGGCATTTACGAACGTCCGCGTTGGAACGAACTCCTTGCTTCGCCGGCCGCCCCTGATCTCTACAGCGTTGCATCGGCGCTTGCCCGCAAATTCAGCTGGCGCATCCACCCGTCCGGCAATACGGCGTTGAACATTCTCGGTCTTTCCACGCAAATCCCTGGTCAACTGATATTTCTTTCCAATGGTCCCTCACGGAAATACATCATTGGAAAGCGAGCCATAGAATTCCGTCATACATCACTTCACGAGTTGGTCTTCCGGCTGCCTGAAAGCACCATGGTTGTCCAAGCACTGAAGGCCCTTGGCAAAGAGCATGTCAACGAAGAGGTCATTCACACGTTGCACGTTTTTTATTCGCATTCTCTTTGGGCGAAAATAGCCGCCGACACCTGCAACGCCAGTGGATGGATACATGAAACCATACGCTCGATAAGCACACAGGAGGAGAACCATGCATCGAATAATCCATCTTAGCCCCGACCAAAGAAGAATCATGTTCGAGGATGCCTCGGCAAAACTTGGCATTCTTAATTCATTGATTGAAAAGGACTTCTGGGTATGCTGGGTGCTTTCCCGCATCTTTGGCGACCAGCGTCTCCGGAGGCTCCTTCGCTTCAAAGGCGGAACCTCTCTTTCCAAGGTGTTCCACCTGATTGAGCGCTTCTCCGAAGACATCGACTTGATTCTGGATTGGAGGGAAGTGACGCAGGACGATCCGATGAAGGAAAGAAGCAACGCGCAGCAGGACAAGTTCAACAAGCGCATGCAGGAGGAATCGGCTGGCTACATCAGCACCACGCTGAAGGAACAAATTGCATCTGTCTTTGACGGGGAATGCCACGTCAGGGCCGATGCAGAAGACGGTCATATCATCTGGATCGAATATCCCCACGATGACAGCGACAGCTACATCCTTCCGCGTGTCAAACTAGAGATTGGCCCGTTGGCCGCCTGGGTTCCACACCACGCCTTTCCTGTCATGCCATACGTGGGAGAGGCCTTGCCGGAACTAGGCATTCAGGCCTTTGATGTCCCGACCATCCTTGCGGAACGCACCTTCTGGGAAATGGTGACGATTTTGCATCAGGAGCATTTCCGTCCTGACAAACTGACTGGTCCCTCCCGTTTCTCGCGGCACTACTACGACTAGTTCAAGATGTCGTCCACGGCGGTTTGCCAAAACGCCATGGCAGACACAGAGCTTCTCCGCAAAGTCGTGGACTTCAAACGCAAGTTCTATCCACGGGCCTGGGCAAGATACGATTTGGCGCATCTAGGGGACATCAGGCTCATGCCACCCGAACACAGCATGAAGCCGCTTGCCGATGACTATACCCAGATGCGGGAAATGCTCTACGGCGTTCGCCCAGCCTGGCAGGAAATCCTCGCGGGCTTGCAAAAACTCGAAGAAACCATCAATAACAACGGGAATCACTGCTGTCCGGTAAAAACACTTGAGGCACAGGGGGAGTCATCCGAAAATCATGGAAAAAACTAGATTGCGGGGGAAAGCATCCACCGGGGCTTGACATGGCGGTCTTCAGAAGGGATTGTAATAGGGGTGGAGGCCGGGGGCGGCGGGTGTACCCACTATGGATAAGGCCATGCGGAGATGCCCCGGGGAGCCCCCTTTTGAGAGCGTCTTGAGGGACGGTTGTCGCCATGCCATTCCTTTGGGCCTGCCCTCATGGTTTCGCATGTTTGCAGGCTTGCTATTCTTGCCGGACGGCGGTAAGAACTTGTCGGAATTATGACTTTTAGAAAGGATATATGACTTTCCGCAAGGATAAAGTGGCGGAAGGTATAGTATTCCCCGCACTTCAATGCGGGATGTTAAGAACCTCCCGCCAGTGCGCCTTGGTTTCCTCGGAAACAAAGGGTGCCTGGAAGTATTCCTTTCTGCCAAGTCTGGCGTTCTTCCCCTCGCCCAGCGGGTGGTAGGGCTGCAGATCCATGCGCTGCAGATGGCGAAGGGAACTGGCGAGACATGAGATATGGCGCAGTGCCGCGTCGGAATCGTTCACGCCGGGAATGAGCGGGCACCGCAATACCGTTGGTGCGCCTGCCGCGTCGAGTCGCCGAAGATTCTCCAGTATCCCATCACAGGGGACTCCGACCAGCGTCTCATGGAGTTCCGGCGGCGCCTTGACATCCCAGAGCCACAAGTCCACGAGGGGAAGCAGTTGTTCAATCTGTTCCCAGGGGGCGAAGCCGCTGGTCTCCACGCAGGTGTTTATTCCGGCCTGACGCGATGCCGCGAGCAATTCGCGAGTGAAGTCGAAGTGCGCGAGGGGCTCCCCACCGGAGACGGTGAGTCCGCCGCCGGAGTGGTCGTAGAATACCTTGTCCGCCAGGACTACCTCCATGACCTGTGGAACCGTCATCGGCTTTCCGGCGATTTCCAGTGCGCCGACGGGGCATTCTTCCGCGCATCGTCCGCAGTGCTGGCACCCATCGCGGTTGACATGGTGGCCGTCCTCCCCGAATACATGGCAGCCCTGTGGGCAGACAGTTGCGCATCGGCGGCACTGCGTGCATTTCTCGGCATCGAAGAAGAGCTCCGGTTCAAAGGAGTGCGACTCCGGGTTGTGGCACCATCGGCAGCGCAGCGGACAGCCCTTCAGGAAGACCACCGTGCGGATGCCGGGGCCGTCGTGGACCGCGAATTTTTCGATGTCGAAAACCAGCGCCATCAGAATTTCCTCCGGTAGATGCTCTCCGGTTGCACTTCGGGACACAGGGTGGCGAATCCGATCAGGGTGAAGCCGCATTCTCGCGGTCCGCCGTAGTATTCCGCCGAGTTTGAAAGTTCGCCAGACAAGTCGAAGCTCCCCTGGTCCAAAATGGGAAAGAAGGCATCGGAGCGGTAGAAGTTCTCGCCGATGCGGTTCGCTCCGGCCAGAAGAACTGTGATACATAACAGCGCCGCGAAAATTGTCAGAATTTGTCGAAGCATGTCAGGAACGAACAGGGTTTCAGGCGTAATTTGCAACGTGCATAAAGCCCCGGCATCTCGTTTGGAAACCGCCGCGTCATTGTGAATCTCCGTATGTTATGCTGTCCGATGAAAAACAATCCTGCAGACTTGATTGGCGGGGCAGCACAGTTCACCGAAGTGGCTTTGCGGGTTAGAACCAGCCGACTTGAATGGCTGGACAGAGGGAATGACAGGCTTGGCGACAGCCTGCCCAAAGTCATCAAAAAGGGAATCAAATGTGGTGTCGCTGCAATTCTTTTCATTTCCGCGCCCTTTTGGGCATTTTGCCGTAAATGCTTCCGCATATGGTCACTATGCTTGGTCGCATTGGCGCCAAACTGCCTCAAAAATGCCCACGGGACTCTTAACGAATTTATGAGACGGCACACTAGGCGGCGGCTCGGCAAGGACCCCACAAAAAGGAAATCAGGACGGCATCTCGGCATGTCCTTATCCTATAGGGGATTCACCCGCCACCCCCGTCCACCGCCCCTATCCATACCATCCAGGCGGAAGGAAACCTTGTCAAACCACCATGGATGGATTTATCGGGAATCTAGTTTTTCCCATGATTTTCTGGGGATTCACCCGCATTCACAATTGCCCTACTGGACAGCAGCAGCATATACTATAATCTCCCTCGGAAGACAGGTCAGCCTCAACTCGGGATGACAGACTTCCTTCGTGAAGAACAAACCGCCCTCGGGATCACAGAATTCCTTCTTGAAGAGCGAGCGGCCCTCGGAATGACAGACTTCCTTCGTGAAGAACGAACGGCCCTCGGGATGACAGGACCGGTTTGAAGACCATGATGCAGGGCAAACAGGGAAAATCGGCTGATCATGCATAAATCCTGACACTTTGTGCTATGTTAAGCATGTTGCTTTTCGACCAAGCAGCGGAGCCGCCAATTAAATTAGTAATAACTTGTTTTAAATAAAGTTTTTATTTATATTTTAATTAGTGCCGGATGTCCATGA
>JAFRLP010000168.1 GCA_017431185.1 Victivallales bacterium
ATGACTGCCGATTGCAGACGCCCTGCCGAAGACCAGGCAAAACTACGCTGGACGGTACGGGCGCCAGTGGACTCCCAAAGCAGAAGTTGTCCGTTGTCATCCCAATGCAGCGTGGAAACGGTCTCTCCGCCATTGTCCTGGCGGATTTGCCGAATGAGCCGGTCGTTGGCGTCGAAAGCGGACTCCACGGAGTAGGTGTCCGTCCCCGACTGTTTGACGGTCAAACGGTTTCCCGCCTCATCGTACCCGTATTCCCTATGGTAGTTCCATGGCTGCCGCGAGGAAGTGGATTGCTCCTCCACAAGCCGTCCCCAGGAATCGTAGGCATAGTTGCGTGTTCGTGAAAGTTCCTGTCCGTTCTGGCGCCAGCGTTCCAGTTCCATGGAGACCTGTGCGCCCGGCGTGTAGAACAGTTCAGCCAGGTAACGTGTTTTGCCGTTGCGGTCGTATTCCTGGATGCCAGTGAGCCGTCCGCTCAAATCGTAGGTGTGCTGTCGTGTCGAGCCATCGGGGCGCATGAAGGCGATGGGATATTCGCCGCTGTCCAGGGTGGCGGTGAATAGATGCTCGTCACCCGCTTCCTTGACCGTGTGGCGAATCGTGCGCTGCGCGGTGTCCAGAGACCAGCATTCCGCGACCGCGGGCGTGGTCAGGCTGGCGGGCTGTCCGTCCAGGTCGTACGTGAGGTCGATGGGTGTGCCGTCCAGCACCGCCTGCTCAAGCAAACCATCAGGGTTGTAGGAGTAGGAGTTTTCAATAGTGCCGTCTCCCTCCTGAAGTGATTCGCGGGCGATTTTTCCTATGGGGGTGTATTCGCGGATCAGAATGGACGTTGGCTGGTCGCTGTCCTTGGCATGGATGGTCTGACGTAGCAGGCGACCGTTCTGATCATAGTCGTAGATGGTTGAATTGCCTAGGGCGTCTTTTCTGCGGGTGACTTCGGGCGCCCAGCCGTCGTATTCGATGCTGGTCTGCTGTCCGAGCGCCAATGTCCAGAGGCGAGGGCGTCCCAGCAGGTCGTTGACGCACTGGATGCGGTGTCCCAGGGGATTTTGGTAGGCGCAGACCGCCCCCACCGAGTCGTAGTCATAATGGAAGGAGACATCCTGACCGTCTAGTTCTGGAAGGGTGACTGACTCCAGCAGACCGTCCTCCCCACGTCCGAAGGTGGTCAGGTTGCCGTTGGGGTCCTGGCTGGAGAGGAGTTCGCCCTGCGGATTCACTTGGCGAAGGGTGGTTCCGCCATCAGGCCAGGTAATGGATGTGCAGTGGCCGCCATGGTTGTATCCGTAAGTGGTCACCGCGCCGTTGGGGGCAGTCCGTCTGGTCACGAGACTGCCTGGGCCGTACTGGGTTTCAGTGCGTCCTCCCAAGGTGTTGATGTGTGCGGTCACGCGCCCGTTTGCGTCATATTCCCAGCGTTGGGCACGGCCTTGGGGGGAGGTGACGGCAGTGAGATTGCCCCGCGCGTCCCTCGTCTCGACCTCTCGGGAAAGGGTGTTGGCGTAATCGACGAGGACGGCGTGGCATTCGTCCCCCCCGTCCGAAACAAGAGTGACCTGTGCCTGGGTGAGGATTTCCGTGGACTCCAGTTCCCCAGACTCGGCGTATGTCCATCGGCGCGCGCGGTCGAACACCAGGCGCTCCGGCGGCTCTCCTGGGGTGGTGACAACGGCAGGGCCGGCCTCGAAAACAGGGCGTCCCAGCAGGTCGTAGCCCATCCGGAAGACATTGCCGGCAGAGTCAGACTGCTGGGTGGTGCGCCCGTCCGCATCGTACCAGAACCAGGATTCCACTCCAGTGCTTTCCTGTGTGTGCGCAAGGAGTCCAGAGCGGTTGTATTCATTCTTCCGCCATTGTCCATCCTCCGTGGAGACCCAGATTTCATGGCCTTCCGCGTCATATTCATAGCGTTCGACCAGAGACTCCTCCTGTCCATCCTCGGGGGAGAAGACCCGCATCGTCATTTGAGAGCACTGCCCTGCGGAATTGTAGGTGTATTCCCAGGCGGCGCCCCGGTCACTGTGGACGCTGGTCAGTTCCCCCCGCTTCCCGTAGCCGTAACTGACGGCATTTCGGGAGTCGGACAAGGAGAGGAGTTTGCCGTCCGTTGACAAGGAACTTTGGAAGGCCACTCCCGTTGGAGTGGTCACCGCTGTGAAATTTCCGCGGGAGTCATAGGAGGCGGTTGAGGTGCGTCCCTGCGGGTCGGTCACTTCGGTGCAGCGACCGTTGGCGTAGGTGTATTGGGTATGGTTGCCTTCCGCGTCGGTGCGGGATAGGACATGGCCATTCTGCGCGTATTCGGTGAGGGTTTTCGAGCCGTCGGCACGGGTGACGGAGGTTTCGCGCCCCTGCTCGTCATACGTCCATTCGGTTCGCAGACCGCCGGGGGCAATTCGCTGCAGGACGTTTCCATGGGCATCGAATTGGAGGAGTGTTTCCCGTCCCAGGGCATCCCGCTGTGTCTGGAAACCGGAGAACACATCAAGACTGGCGTCCGCGGACGCGCCATTGGCATTGGCGACACCAACCATTCTGCCATTGGAGTCATATTGAACCGTGGCGAGTGTGCGTGTGTCGTCCCTGACGGCAGTGATATGGTGCGGGAAGCCGGACAGACCGTATTCGAAGGCGCGTTGCAAACGGGGAGCGGTGTCAGGCGCGACACGCCATACCTCGGTCAAATTGCCGTCCTGGTCATAATGGTACTCTAGGCGGACGGGAATTCCGGTGCGGGATGTGGCTGCGATGACGTGCCCTGTGCCGGTTTCGCGTTCCAGGAGCACCACCTCCTCCAGCGTGCCGTCCGGATATTGTCCTGTGATGTTGTCGTTGGAAAAGGCAATGACATTTCCTGAAGGCTGTTCAATGCGTGACAGCTGGAGGGGGCCGTAGGCAGGAATGAAGGCCCCCTCCTCACCGCCTTCAAGCAGTTCGTGGCTGCCCAGGTTTTCGCGTCCAAGAACGTAACGCGAGCCGTCTGCGGTGGTCAGGATGAAGGCGGGGAAGTCAAAGTACTCCCAGGGAGTGGCGGGACCGGTGGCCTCCCAGTACGCTTCCAGGCCAGGCAAGGTCATCAGCTTGTTGGAGCAGGAAGGCGCGAGTGTTGCGTTGACTCCGGCTGGCGCCTGCCATCTGGCGTAGTAGCAGAAGGAGAACCCTCCACCCTGCTGAAGAGCATAGCGGAAGGTAGTGCGACGGCCATCGGGCAAGGTCAGGGTAATGTCGCGTCCGCCACCAGTTCTCATGCTGAACAGTTCCCCGTCCACATCCTCCATTTCCGAGCGAGTCTCGTTCATGACAGGGTTCATGGCGGAGAAGCCGAGCGACCAGCCGCAGCCATAGCCGCGGTCGTTCAGGTCATCGGTGGAGTATTGGCGCGTGAAGGGGACGGCAAGACGCCCTGCATATGCGGTGAAATCCGTCTCCTGCCAGCGGAACTGTCCTGCCTTCAGGCTGCTGTTGAGGTCAAAGGCTGCGGTGTCGGTCACGGTCTGTATGCCGAAACGGGTGGTGAGCGTCACGGTATAGCGTCCATTGGTCAGTGTGGACATATCCAGTGCGGCGAGCACATCACTGGTTACGGCGGTGTCTCTCCAAAGTGTTTCAGGCGCGCCTGGACGGGCAGTGGAGGGCAGGGCGGTGAGTTGCCATTCGCCGTGGTCTTTTTCAGGGATGAGCCAGAGGGGCCTGCCGTTCTCGTCGTGGAGCGACAGAGAGTATGACACGCCCTGGTCATTTGCTGTGGTGGCTGCGGTGCCGTGGATTCGCAATAGGCCGGCGGTGGTGGCGCCTCCGTTTGTAGGAGAGGTCAGGAGTGCCAGAGGCGTTCCGACTACGGCGTCGATGGTTATCCTGAAATCCAGAGATTCGCCCACGCTGATTCCGCAGATGGTCAGGCAGTACTCCCCGTCAGGCAAGTTGGATGTATCAATGGAGGCCTGGACCAGTTTGCCTTCTCCCGTGATTTCACGCCTCTCCTCCATGCCTTCCAGAGTGACTTGCCAGGGCATCTCCTCGCGTAATTCGGCTTGGGCTGCAATGATGCTGGGAGTGCCGTTCCAAGGTTGGACAAGCGTGGGGGTGACGCCGGCGCTGAGGAACACTGGCGTGTGGAACGTGCCCCATTGCCAATCACTGACCTCGCCGGAATATCCCCAGGCACGGGCCTCTATGGTGTTCTGTCCCGTGCCCAATGCCTGAAGGGGCAGAAGGCAGGCGCTCACCGGCTCCTCGGGAAAACACTGCCGTGAAAGGAATTCCCCGTTTAACCGCCATTCGATGCAAGATGTGTCGTGGGGTGTGCAAAGGGCAAAGACCTCCACGTCTCCATTCACCGTCGTGCCGAATGCCTCGGAGACCAATTGAAGGTCAGGGCGACACCCGCTGGCTTCCGGGTAGCGGATGGTTTGCGAGCAACTGTTTCCCGCCATATCGACAGCGGTGATTTGCACTCCAGCCGACAGTTGGGAAAAGGTGAGTTGCAGATTGGTCAAGGATGCGCTGGCCTCTCCATGCTGGCCTGTCTCCTGGGCCAGTGCAATTCCGACACATTCGGCAATCACCTGCCGGATGGCCAGATTGTCCGTGGCCACCACGTGGAAAAGGGTTTGCTCCGTGGGTGGCCAGGAGTCGGCGGTAATCTCCAGAGTAGGTGACAGGCAGTCCCTTGCCAGGGGACTGTAGTGGATTTCCAGTTCATCGGATTTCCAGCGGTTCCCCAGCGTGTCCACGGCAATTGCCTGCCAGAGATGCCTGCCTTCCGAAAGCGTGGCAACCTGACAGTGATAATTCAAGGTGGGGGTGGACGAATCAAAAACACAGGCTCCGTCATGCCAGAGGGTCAGCCTTTCGCATCCCAGCACGTCTGTCACCTTGGCACAGATGGAAAAGTCGGTGGCCAGCACTGGGTGCGCCTGACTCAAGCCTGGTATCCAGAGCGTGACCAGCGGCTCGCCAGAGAGCGGGTGTACCGTTTTCGGCTGGATTTGCTGGCTTCGCTCATTGTGGTTGCCGCATTCGTCTTCGGCTATTAGGGAGACATTCAATGCGGAATCATCGGTTAAAGGGAGAAGGCGGGTCCCCGTGCCTGGCGGGATTGCCTCTGTGTGGAGCAGTGTGCCATATTCATCAGTCACCGTCAACTGCGCTGGCGCCTCGGTCGTCCAGTCCAGCCGTAAAGCGTCGATGAGTTGCTGGACGTGCAATTCCAGGTCGGGCAAAGCGGTGTCGCGCCTCACCGTCAATTGACGCGAGACGGCGCTATTCTGGTTTTCGGCGAAAAGTTCCAGGGTGAACATCCCATCTCCGACCTCCTGTTCCTTGCTGTCCTGAAAATTCCAGGAGACTGCGGCAGTGGGGGATTCTCCAGTGAAGGTGTTGAGCAGAGTGCCTTGGTCATCGCGCAATTCCAGTCGCCAGCGCTGCGCATTGGAGACGGACAGTTCCATCCGGCAGGTCGAACAGGAGGCTCCGCAGTTCTGTGGCGTTGCGGAGAATGTGGCGATGGCCGGTTCCTTCTCCAAGGTTTCAGGCAGTTTGCCCAGCAATAGGATGGCGGCTAGTTCGCGTTCGATGCCTGTCTCCTGCACAAGCGCGGATGCGGCGAGGCAGCTGGCCACCAGGAGCGCCTCCGGATGTGACTGCGCGTCCCCGCACTCGTCTGTCAGAGGGGTGCGCGCGCTTTGCCAGCCTGACGATGTGCGCTTCAGCAGTTTTCCAGATGCGGGGTTGGCCAACAGCGCCAGGCAGTGGTCGCCGACTAGATACGCGCGAACGGGGCGTTGAGCGGGAAACACCCCTGCCAGACCGTCTGGAAGCCCGTCGGCAACTCCCTCGTAACAGGTCAGTTCGGCTCTGTTTTGCAGTCCGTTGAGGAAGGGCGCCAGCGGGGCCTGGTCGCCTGGCGTCTTCCCTCCCCATTGCAGCGCCAGCTGGGAGACGAGGAGGCGCAGAAGCGCCGCACCTTCTGAGGAGCCTGATGTCGATGGGAGGATATGTTCCTCCTTGTCAAAGGAAAAGGCCAGCCTTTGCCAGTCGGCCAGGCGGTATGGCGTGCCAAGCAGGTACTCGTACTGTGGTTCCTGCGCCACGGCCGTCACCTCCAGTTGCGACACGGTGCAGGAATCGCAGACCGCCTCTGTCAAGGAGAGCCAACGGTCTTGCAGAGTGCGCAGATATGCCGCGCTGCCAGCGTCTTCATCATATTCGAGAAAGCGTGAAGAGCCATTGGAGATGGCCAGGCAACATGGTGCGCCAGCCGTAATCTGGCCACGGCATTCATCCGTGACTGTGGTGTTGACCAAACGCTGTATGGTGATGGTGACGGGTGCGCCAAAACGGACGGAGGCGGTCTCCTGCCCTGTCAATGGCAGGTCAAACTGTCCGCGCACCGACTGCTTGAAGATGACTTCGCCTTGCTGGAACGCCTCACTTGTATCCGCATTTTTCCAGCGTAAGGTCAAAACCCGAGAGGTCCAATCTGCTTGAGACGCTTCCCAGCATCCCAGTTCTCCGTCTGGGCAGGTCATCCGCAAAACGAGCCGTGCCTGCATATTCGATGGCCAGGCGGACTCTTCTGGCACTGTCGAGGTAATTGCAAGACTCTCATCCCGATCGCCTTCACGGCGCAGCGCGATGGCCTCATCGCCTGCGGCGTCTTGGCGGTTGGGCGGCAGTTCTGC